>NZ_JBCNNS010000137.1:0-10950 GCF_039594335.1 Raoultella sp. | reverse complement strand
CGACGGCGCTGAGCGCTCTGTCGCGAGGTGGCGTATATTACGCTTTCCTCTTTCAGAGTCAACTTCATTTTTCAAAAGTTTCTCTCTGCTAACCCGGCTTAATCTGTGAACTCGTTCACATTCGCCGTGTCAGTGGGAGCGCATTATAGGGATCCCATTTTATTGCACAAGTCTTTTATCGATCTTTTTTTCCAAGTGATGTTTTTTCGCCCTTTTCGCAGCGTTATTGTTCAGTTTGCTCAATTTTCACCACAATAAGGGGTTGCAGGTGGCCGCAAAAGCCACCAAAGTCTTTGTACAACCCAGATTTATTGAGGTAACCATGACCGCTAATTTACGTTCTTATAAAGATTTGTTCCCGCAAACCGGTCAGCGAGTGATGATCGATGCCACCAGCGTAGCGATCGGCGATGTCCGAATGGCTGATGATGTCAGCATCTGGCCGCTGGTTGCTATTCGCGGAGATGTTAACTACGTGGCAATCGGTGCCCGCACTAACATTCAGGACGGTAGCGTGCTGCATGTCACCCACAAATCCGCCTCTAACCCCCAGGGGAATCCTCTGATCATTGGCGAAGAGGTCACCGTCGGTCACAAGGTCATGCTGCATGGCTGTACCATTGGAAATAGGGTGCTGGTTGGCATGGGCTCGATTTTACTGGATGGCGTCGTGGTAGAAGACGATGTCATGATTGGCGCCGGTAGCCTGGTGCCGCAAAACAAACGGCTGGAAAGTGGCTATCTCTATTTTGGCAACCCGGTGAAACAAATCCGCCCCCTGACGGAGGCGGAACGGGCAGGTCTGCTCTATTCAGCAAACAACTATGTGAAATGGAAAAACGATTATCTGGATCAGGGGAACCACACCCAACCCTGATTATCTTCCTGCTGGTCGCGGATCAATTCTTCAGCTTCTTCTTCCAGATCCCAGCGATGACGACAAAACGCGGCCAGCCACTGCTCGGGGGTATCACCACCGAAGCGCTGCTTTAACGTTGCGCCTCTGATTGCACAGGTGAGCTGCATACCATTAACCAGAACGGGAAAAGTGACACACTGCCGGTCGGTCTCCCACTCTTCTCTGTCAGGAAACTGAATCGCCTGATTCACGTATTCAGTTCCTTATGCAAGGCCTGAATAACCGGCGTAATCTCTGGCAGGACCCCATGCCAGAGCAGAACTGCATGGGCGGCCTGCGCCACCAGCATACCCAGCCCATCGGCACACATTTTCGCACCATGGGCCTGACACCAGTGTAAAAACGGTGTGCAGCCCCTCTGGTAAAACATGTCATAACAATAGACGTGTGTATTGATTAAGGACGCGGGAATTACCGGCACATCACCGCTGATACCGCTGGAAGTTGCATTAATAATGAGATCGAACTCATGTCCAGCCAGCGACTCCATCTCAAGCGCGCATACACTACCGGTATGCGCAAACAGCGTCGCCAGCTCATGCGCACGGGAATAAGTACGGTTGACAATAGTGACAGCGCAATCCAGTGACAACAGGGGGAGCAAGACCCCCCGCGATGCGCCGCCGGCCCCGATAAGCAATACCCGATAGCCCGGTTTAATGAACCCCAGCCGCTCCAGATCGCTTAGCAGCCCAATTCCGTCGGTGTTGTCCCCCAGCAAACGTCCATCGTCCAGCCTCTTTAGGGTATTCACCGCCCCCGCCAGAGCCGCGCGTTCGGTCAGCTCATCCGCTCGGGCAAACGCTTCTTCCTTAAAGGGAACGGTAACGTTAGCGCCCTTTCCCCCTTCGGCGAAGAAGGTATCCAGGGTAGGGATAAAATCGTCCAGCGGCGCCAGAACCCGCCCATACGGATGCGCAATCTGCAGCTGCTGCGCAAAGCGCTGGTGAATAGAGGGGGACTTACTGTGGGCGATCGGATTACCAAAGACAGCATAGGTTTGCATAAATTACCCCTGGCGAAAGAGTTCGCCCGTCAGGGCATCGCGAATTTCAGACGGATTCTGACGGCCACCCGTTGCGCCATCAACGACCGGAAAACGGGCGCCAAACTGGGCCAGCACTTCAGCCGTAGTGCGGCAAGGCGGCTGGCCGGATAAATTCGCGCTGGTTGAAACCAGCGGCTTGCCATAAGCCTCACACAATTCAACCACCAGCGGATGATCGCTGACGCGCACCGCCAGGGAATCGAAGCGCCCGGTCAACCAGCGTGGCGTTGTGGCACGAGCCGGAAAGACAAAAGTGACCGGCCCCGGCCAGCAGGAGAAGATCGCCGCTCGCTGTTTATCATTAAGCCGCGAATCATCAATATAAGGTGTCAGCTGTTCGTAGCTGGCCGCGATCAGAATGAGCCCCTTCTCGACAGGGCGTTGTTTAAGCGCCAGCAGGCGCATGACCGCCGTTTCGCTGTCAGGATCGCAACCTACGCCAAAAACGGCTTCTGTCGGATAGGCGATGACATGTTCGTTATGCAGTACCGTCACGGCATGGGCGACGGTTTCTGAGTGCAGGTTCTTATTCACTGATTTGTTCCGCCGGGATCGGCTTTCCACATTGTTTACTGGCACAAAAGCGTTTTACGCCCTGCGCCGTTTTCTTTTCGATTAATAGCGGATAATGGCATTCAGGACATGCACCCGCTACCGGTTTGAAGTTAATAACGAACTGGCAATCGGGGTAACGATCGCAGGAATGAAAGGTTTTGCCGAAACGAGAACGGCGCTGAACCAGTTGCCCTTGCCCACACTGTGGGCAGGAAATCGCTGTTTCATCCGGTTTATCGATAGTTTCAGTATGCCCACATTCCGGGTAACGGCTGCAGCCAATAAACATACCGAAGCGTCCCTGGCGTAACACCATAACCGCACCGCACGACGGACACTCCTGCCCCTCCAGTACCTTTACGATATGTCCATCCGCCTGATTTTTCAGAGGACGGACATAGTCACAGTCCGGATAGTGTGAGCAACCGAGAAACGGTCCGTGTTTCCCGGAGCGGATTACCAGTTCAGCCCCGCACTGTGGGCAGGGCTCATTTTTACGCACCGAAAACAGTGCTGATTTGGTCATAACAACTCGATGTTGCCGCAATAAGATTAATGCAGCATACCTTCATTTACTTCGAAGAGTAATTCTTCCATTTGTTGATAGGCATTTTCGCAGCCCGGAATATTAAACAGTACCATCAGGATCACCCATTTCAGGTCTTCCAGATCGAATTCTGCTGTATCCAGCGCCAGCACGCGCTCTATCACCATTTCCCGCGTTTCGAGGTTCAACACCTGAATCTGCTCGAGGAATAATAAAAATCCCCGGCAACTGGCATCCAGACGCAGACACTCTTCTTCGGTATAAATCCGCAAAGAGAGCGGGTCAGAAGCAAGCTGCATGGGAGCAACGAGCCCCTCCTGGTAGTCAGCCAGTTTCTCTAGCCACATCAACGCGTTATAGATATCTTCCCGATCGAATCCTGCATCGGTGAGATCCCGGGTCAGTTTATCCTGATCCACGCGCATTTCTGCTTCGTTTTGGATGTAAGTCTCAAACAAATACATGAGTACGTCGAACATGGCTTGCCCTCCTTAATCGGACATAGCCGCCGGGTACAGCTGCGATCCAGCCTGCTAACTCCAGTTCAAGTAGCTGAGCTACGGTCACTGGCACAGATTGGCCGGCACGTTCAGCGACAACGTCAACAGGTGTTACCTCATCTCCTACGTTAGCCAGGAGCTCTGGAAATGGCAATGCTACGGGAGGCGGATCCATGCAATTATTTATATTGTCAGGCACATCCTGGAGCCATGGCAGTTCCTGCTGACAATAGTCGATGATATCTGCCGCTGATGTCACGGGGATGGCACCTTGTTTAATCAGCCAGTGTGGACCTTCGGAACCAGGATTACCTACCGGCCCAGGTAGTGCAAAAACCTCTCTTCCTTGTTCCAGCGCACAGCGAACGGTCACCAGCGAGCCGCTTTTCAGAGCCGCCTCAATCACCAGCACGCCAATACTGAGCCCACTGATAATTCGATTCCGCCGAGGGAAATTTCCCGGCCACGGGGAGGTTGAAAGAGGGAACTCAGACAGCAATGCTCCTCCGCTCTCCGCCATCTGCCCGGCTAATGTAAGATGACGGCGCGGATAAATTGCGCCTAATCCATTGCCAAGTACACCGATTGTCTTCCCATGCGCCTCAAGTGCGCCGCGGTGAGCGACACCGTCAATGCCGATTGCCAGGCCGCTGGTAATCGTGATACCGAGACGCGCCAGGTCTTCGCTGAACTGTTTCCCCCACCGAGCACCGTACCAGGAGTGGGAGCGGCTACCAACAACGGCCAGTTGTAAACTGCTCAACACAGCCAAATCCCCACAAACGAAAAGCGCAGCGGGGTAGTCAGCGATGGCGCGCAGTCGGGGTGGATAGAAAGGGCTATCGGCCAGCAGCAGGTGATGCCCGGGTTGTTCCAGCCACAATAGCGTAGACTCAAGTTCTCGTTGGCCAACGGATAGAAATTGCTTCACTTGCGCTCTGCTCAGACCGCACGCGTACAATGCTTCGCTATCTGGCACTGGGGCTGCATGCAGTATTCTGGCAACCATTACCATGCCGTCACCATAAAGGTTGCTCACCTTCATCAGACGCAGCCAGATCTCCGTAGGTGCCATCTCTGTCCCCTGCCATAAGTGGCTTTAACAATCTTTGCGATTGGACAGCGAGACTGTCAATTACAGGGGGTTTTGTCTAGAATAGAGCTAATAATCTTATCAACTCTTGAATACGACTCTGGATCTTTATGGCAGTTTTGCAAGTGTTACATATCCCGGACGAGCGCCTTCGCAAAGTCGCTGAACCGGTAAAAGAAGTCAATGCGGAAATTCAACGTATCGTTGATGATATGTTCGAGACGATGTACGCGGAAGAAGGTATTGGTCTGGCCGCTACCCAGGTGGATATCCATCAGCGCATTATCGTTATTGATGTTTCAGAAAACCGTGAAGGGCAGCTGGTGTTAATCAACCCTGAGCTGTTGGAAAAAGACGGTGAAACGGGCATCGAAGAAGGTTGCTTGTCTATCCCGGAACAGCGCGCACTGGTGCCACGTGCCGAAACCGTGAAGATTCGTGCATTGGATCGCGAAGGCAAGCCGTTTGAACTCAATGCTGACGGCCTGCTGGCTATCTGTATCCAACATGAAATGGATCACCTGGTAGGCAAACTGTTTATCGATTATCTGTCGCCGCTTAAGCAACAGCGTATTCGCCAGAAAGTTGAAAAACTGGACCGTTTGCGTACGCGTGCCTGAGGACAAGGACTAACGTGTCACAATCACTACGTATTATCTTTGCGGGAACTCCCGATTTTGCAGCGCGTCATCTCGATGCGCTGTTGTCATCCGGGCATCAAATTGTTGGCGTATTTACTCAGCCCGATCGCCCTGCCGGTCGCGGCAAAAAATTGCAGCCAGGCCCGGTAAAGGTTCTTGCACAAGCGCACAATCTGCCGGTATTCCAGCCTGTATCCCTGCGCCCGCAGGAAAATCAGCAGTTGGTTGCCTCTCTGAATGCCGATGTCATGGTCGTCGTGGCCTACGGATTGATTTTGCCCAAAGCGGTTCTGGATATGCCACGGCTGGGCTGTATCAACGTACACGGCTCTTTGCTGCCGCGCTGGCGCGGAGCAGCGCCTATTCAACGCGCACTCTGGGCGGGTGATGCCGAAACCGGAGTGACCATCATGCAGATGGATGTCGGTCTGGATACAGGTGACATGCTGTATAAACTTTCCTGTCCGATCGCTGCGCAAGATACCAGCGCCAGTCTATATGACAAGCTGGCAGAACTCGGTCCACAAGGGTTGCTGGAAACATTAACTCAGCTCGCAAACGGTTCGACTCAACCGGAAGTCCAGGATGAGACGTTAGTGACCTATGCAGAGAAGCTCAGTAAAGAAGAAGCCCGTATGGACTGGTCCCTTTCCGCTGCGCAGCTCGAACGTTGTATTCGCGCATTTAACCCGTGGCCCATGAGCTGGCTGGAAATTGATGAGCTGCCGGTGAAAGTCTGGCAGGCATCAGTCATTGCGGAAACCAACCGTGTCGAACCGGGTACGATCGTGGCCGCTGGCAAGCAAGGTATTCAGGTCGCGACCGGCAATGGCATCCTGAACCTCGAGTTGTTGCAGCCAGCAGGTAAAAAAGCGATGAGCGCCCAGGACTTGCTAAATTCTCGCCGGGAATGGTTTATCCCCGGTAACCGTCTCTCCTGACGGTAGTCACTGTCTAAGGCCCGGGTTTACCGGGCATTTTTATTTTGCGGTTATGAAAAAAAATCTAAATTTACGCAGTCTGGCGGCGAAAGCCGTTGAGCAGGTTGTCGAACAAGGTCAGTCATTAAGTAACGTTCTGCCGCCATTACAGCAAAAGGTCGGGGAAAAGGACAAAGCGCTGCTGCAAGAGCTGTGCTTTGGTGTCCTGCGTACTCTCAGCCAACTGGACTGGCTGGTTAACAAACTGATGGCTCGCCCGATGACAGGCAAACAACGCACCGTTCACTATTTGATTATGGTGGGGTTTTATCAACTGCTCTATACCCGCATTCCGGCCCATGCTGCGCTGGCCGAAACGGTGGAAGGCGCGGTAGCCATCAAACGCCCGCAGTTGAAGGGGCTTATCAACGGCGTTTTACGTCAGTTTCAGCGTCAGCAGGAAGATTTGTTGGCCGAATTTGCCCAAAGCGAGAGTCGTTTTCTTCATCCGGCATGGCTGCTCAAACGTCTGCAAAAATCATGGCCGCAGCAATGGCAGGCTATTGTCGATGCAAATAACCAACGCCCGCCCATGTGGCTGCGCGTAAACCGCAATCATCATTCGCGCGATGAGTGGCTCGCGCTTCTGGAAGAGGCCGGGCTGCAAGGCTTTACTCACCCTGATTATCCTGATGCGGTGCGCCTGGCAACGCCGGCCCCTGTTCATGCATTACCAGGATTCGACCAGGGCTGGGTTACCGTCCAGGATGCTTCAGCTCAGGGCTGCATGCGTTATCTGACCCCAGAAAACGGCGAGAGAATCCTCGATCTGTGCGCAGCCCCCGGTGGCAAAACGACGCATATTCTGGAAGTTGCGCCGCAGGCCAGCGTCATGGCGGTTGATATTGATGAGCAGCGCCTGTCGCGCGTCTATGACAACCTGAAGCGACTCGGAATGAAAGCGCAAGTGAAACAGGGGGATGGCCGCTATCCTGCGCAGTGGTGCGAAGACGAACAGTTCGATCGCATTCTGCTCGATGCTCCCTGTTCGGCAACGGGCGTCATTCGTCGGCATCCGGATATTAAATGGCTACGCCGCGATCGCGACATTGCCGAGCTGGCCCAACTGCAGGCAGAGATTCTTGACGCCATCTGGCTTCATCTTAAACCTGGCGGGACACTGGTCTATGCGACCTGCTCAATTCTTCCGCAAGAGAATAGTCAGCAAATTGCTGCCTTCCTGAAACGTACGCCAGATTCAGAGCTCAGCCTCACCGGCACGCCTGAGCAACCAGGCGTGCAAAATTTGCCCGGCGCAGAAGAGGGTGACGGGTTCTTTTACGCTAAGCTGATCAAACATCGGAAATAATGGATCACTGCTGATGAAGATTATTATTCTGGGCGCCGGTCAGGTAGGCGGAACACTTGCGGAAAACCTCGTCGGAGAGAACAACGACATTACCCTGGTCGACACCAACGGTGACCGCCTACGCAGCCTGCAGGATAAATTCGACCTTCGCGTTGTTCAGGGACACGGTTCCCATCCACGCGTGTTGCGTGAAGCGGGCGCCGACGATGCCGACATGCTGGTTGCCGTAACCAGTTCAGATGAAACCAATATGGTGGCCTGCCAGGTCGCTTATTCCCTGTTCAATACGCCTAATCGTATTGCGCGTATCCGTTCTCCGGATTACGTACGGGATGCCGAAAAGCTATTCCACTCGGAAGCAGTGCCTATCGATCATCTTATCGCGCCTGAACAGCTAGTTATCGACAATATCTACCGACTCATTGAATACCCAGGCGCACTGCAGGTCGTAAACTTTGCCGAAGGTAAAGTCAGCCTCGCGGTCGTAAAAGCCTACTACGGCGGTCCACTGGTGGGGAATGCGCTCTCGACAATGCGCGAACATATGCCGCATATTGATACTCGCGTAGCGGCCATTTTCCGCCACGACCGACCTATTCGCCCGCAGGGTTCGACAATCGTTGAAGCCGGCGATGAAGTGTTCTTTATTGCCGCATCACAGCATATTCGTGCCGTCATGAGCGAGCTGCAACGCCTGGAAAAACCCTACAAGCGCATCATGCTGGTTGGTGGGGGGAATATCGGCGCAGGTCTTGCTCATCGTCTTGAGAAAGATTACAGCGTTAAGCTTATCGAACGCGATCAGCAACGCGCCGCCGAACTTGCGGAGAAACTACAGAATACAATTGTCTTCTATGGCGATGCATCGGATCAGGAGTTGCTGGCGGAGGAGCATATCGATCAAGTCGATCTCTTTATTGCTGTCACCAACGATGATGAAGCTAACATTATGTCCGCCATGCTGGCCAAACGTATGGGCGCCAAAAAAGTCATGGTGTTGATCCAGCGGAAAGCATACGTCGATCTGGTGCAAGGTAGCGTGATCGATATTGCTATATCGCCGCAGCAAGCCACGATTTCCGCCCTGTTGAGCCATGTCCGTAAGGCCGATATTGTTGGCGTCTCCTCACTGCGTCGCGGTGTCGCGGAGGCCATTGAAGCTGTGGCTCACGGCGATGAAAGTACCTCTCGCGTGGTAGGACGTTCGATAGATGAGATCAAGCTACCGCCGGGCACAATCATCGGTGCCGTCGTCCGTGGCAATGACGTGATGATCGCAAATAATAACCTGCGTATTGAGCAAGGCGATCACGTCATCATGTTTCTGACCGACAAAAAATTTATATCCGACGTCGAGCGTCTTTTCCAACCCAGTCCTTTCTTCCTCTAATTGCGCGGGCGCCTATATGGCGCCCGTTTTGATTATCCTTTATATATCAGGGGATGATATTTTTTAGCAATTATTCAACAGCAATGGCAAATGGAAATACATTTGATAAACTTATCACTGTTAGCGGGTTCATGGAGAATAAAATGAGTATATTAAAAGAGTTTCGCGACTTCGCGATGCGCGGGAATGTTGTTGATTTGGCTGTGGGTGTCATCATCGGTGCGGCATTTGGTAAAATTGTATCGTCACTGGTTGCCGATATTATTATGCCGCCACTCGGCCTGCTGATCGGTGGAATTGATTTTAAATCGTTCGCCATCACGTTACGCGATGCACACGGCGATGTCCCGGCTGTCGTAATGCATTATGGGGTGTTTATCCAGAATGTGTTTGATTTCGTGATCGTGGCCTTTGCCATTTTTACGGCTATCAAACTGATGAATAACCTGAATCGCAAAAAGGAAGAAGCTCCTGCTGCGCCACCGGCACCAACGAAAGAAGAAGTTTTGTTAAGTGAGATTCGCGATCTGCTGAAAGAACAGAATAAGCGTTCGTAATCAGGCAACAGAAAGCAGAAGGCCAGTGGTAAAAAAGTGATTTACTCTTTTGCCACTGGCCTCCCGGTCATTCCGCTCCGCATGTTTATCCTTGCGTTGGTAACTGCCTTTCCCCTTCCGGTTTTTCTCTACTCTCTGTCTGAATAACGGGTCATGTAGCAACGCCTCAATGGCATTGTCTTTGATTTGTCCTTTCGTGTGTTGGTAGCGGCTCATAATAGCTCCTGAATATGATTGAGATCGGCGCGAGTGTAAATCCGCGCGATGAAAAAATCAACGTTCCACTGTGGTACTACTGGCGCCTTGTTCAAGGGCCTCGAGAATAGAACAATACACGCTGCTATGAGCTGTACCGCAGCAGGCATCATTGAGTCGTTGCAATGAACGGCGCATTGTTTGTAGCTCTTTAATGCGTGCATCCACTTCACTAAGACGTGCCTGAACAATACCTTTCGATTCCTGACAGGTATGATGCTCCGGATCGACGCGGATCGACAGTAATTCGCGGATCGCTTCCAGCGTAAATCCAAGCTGACGGGCATAGCGGATGAAACGCAGGCGCTGAAGATCGTTCTCAGTATAGAGGCGAAATCCACCTTCTGTGCGTACATCGTGAGCCATCATCTGCTGCTTTTCATAGTAGCGAATGGTATCAGGCGTGACATCAGCCAGCTTTGCGAGTTCACCAATACGGTACATGTTTACCCCTCATCAAGTTTGTTTTGAAGTCTGTCTGCATATTCACCACGTAAAAAATCGGTATTCAATCCCGCCTGCCGTAATTTCAGTTCCAGCAAAGCAAGTCGGCGGCTGAGCTCTGTGTACTGTGGATCATCCGGACGGACCGCTTTTAATAAATCGACCAGCGCAACGGCTTCTCTTCGTTGCTCAAGTTCAGGAGGCAGACAGCTGGCATTTTTGAGTAAGCGGTAGCCCGCGCGTAATTCGAGTGGAACATGCAGGTCATCATCCAAAGTCAGCGGTTGTCCACGACCAGGAAGATCATCAAACTCGCCTTTGGTTTGTGCATCAAGGATATGGCGTTCTGCCCACTGATCCAGCAACCACATCATTCGGCTCCGGGGATGAACAAAAAGAATACAGGTATTGTAGTGAAGCAGCCGTAGCGTGGATATAAAAAAACCCGCCGAAGCGGGTTTTTTTACGTTACTACAGATTACTCTGTAGCAGCTTCTGCTTTCAGCTCAGCACGATCAACCAGCTCGATGTATGCCATCGGCGCGTTGTCGCCTGCACGGAAGCCACACTTCAGAATGCGAGTGTAACCACCGGCGCGGCTCGCGAAACGCGGGCCCAGCTCGTTAAACAGTTTTGCCACGATCTCGTTATCACGAGTACGGGCGAATGCCAGACGACGATTAGCAACGCTATCAGTCTTGGCAAGAGTAAT
>NZ_JBCNNS010000136.1:0-11201 GCF_039594335.1 Raoultella sp. | reverse complement strand
GCCGCTGCAGGTCAACGTGCGCCTGGTTTGTGCCACCAACGCTGACCTGCCGCAGATGGTTGAGGACAGCCATTTTCGCGCCGACCTTCTCGACCGCCTCGCCTTCGATGTGGTGCAGCTTCCGCCGCTGCGCGACAGACAGAGCGACATTATGCTGCTGGCAAATCAGTTTGCTATCCAGATGTGTCGTGAACTGGGGCTGCCGCTGTTTCCCGGTTTCAGCGACCGCGCCAGCGAAACACTGCTCGGCTACCGCTGGCCGGGGAATATTCGCGAGCTGAAAAACGTGGTCGAGCGCTCCGTCTATCGCCACGGCACCAGCGACAGCGAACTGGATAACATCATCATTAATCCTTTTCATCAACCTCTGCCGCTTCAGTCGCCCCGCGCAGACGCTGCCGCGAATCCCGCCGGACCAACGCTGCCGCTGGATCTGCGGGCCTTCCAGCAGGAACAAGAAAAAAACCTGCTGCAGACGGGTCTGCAGCAGGCGAAATACAATCAGAAACAGGCGGCGGCGCTGCTCGGGTTAACCTATCACCAGTTGCGGGCGCTGCTCAAAAAACATCAGCTATGAGGCCTACGCGGCAGCATCAGAGCACTGACCAGCGTTGCTCCCAGGCACATCGCCGCGTTAAACCACAGCGCATACTGCGCGGCGCTGGCCATACCGAGCGGTAAAAACAGCGCAAAAAGTGACGCCGTCACCGCAATCCCCATCGCCCCCCCTAGCGAGCTGCCCATCTTGTAAATCCCCGAGGCGACGCCCACTTTGTTTTCCGGCGCGTTCACGACCGCCGTGTCGGTAGACGGTGTCGCATAGCACCCCAGCCCGAGGCCAAACAGCACATTGCTGAGAAAGACGGTGACAATATAGAGCGATTTATCGAGAAAGGTGCAGGAGATTAGCACAATCGCCACGGCGGTTAAGAGCGGCCCGGTCATCATTGGCAGCCTCGCCCCGTAGCGCTGAAGCAGCTTTTCCCCCACGCGGATCATCGCCAGAACGGTCACCAGATAGCCCAGCGTCATACCGCCGGTCTCCAGCGGGCTCATATTGTGCCCTTTTTGTAGCCAGATACTGGTGATCATCATCGTGCCAATCGCGCCGTTAAGCAGAAAGTTTGACAGCACGGCGGCGCTGTAGGCCCGATTGCGAAACAGGGCAAAATCAATCAGCGCGGAGTCCCCTTTGCGCCGTCCGCTGCGGATGAAAAACCCCGCCGCCAGCAGCGAACCGGCAAACATCGTCAGTGACAGGCCGCTGCTCCAGCCCCAGCCGTGCCCCTTACTGATAAACAGATTCAACAGTACCAATGACGCGATCAGGCTCAACAGACCGCTGATGTCCAGCTTTTGCTGCTGCGCGCCGGCGCTACGGCTTTCCGGCGTGCCGCGAAGCAGCATCAGCGCCACCAGCGCAACGACAATGGAAAAGCCGAAGATCCAGCGCCAGCCGAGCCCGGTGGCGATGGCTCCCCCGACGAACGAACACAGCCCGCTACCGCCCCACGAACCGATAACCCAGAAGCTGACTGCACGTTGGCGGGCCTTGCCTTGGTACCAGGTTTTGATCAATGCCAGGGTAGCGGGCATGATGCAGGCCGCCGACAGCCCCTGTAAAACGCGTCCGGCGAGAAACAGCCCTGGCCCCTGGGCCAGGATCAACAAAGCACTCCCGGCAATACTCAATCCTAAGCCAATATGGGTCATGCGCATCCGGCCAAACTTATCCGCCAGCCCGCCACTGGCGACAACAAAGCAGCCGCTGAAGAGTGCACTGAGGCTGACGGCGAGTGTCAGCGTCTCAAGGGAAATATCCAGACTACTTTTCATAGCTGGCACAACATTGATGACCGACTGAGCAAACAACCAGAAGGTCAGCACGCTCAGCACAATGCCCGCCAGCAGGCGATCGGTGCCGACAAACGGTGTGTCGGTCAGAGATACGGAGCTCATAATAGGGTCCTCCCCGTCGCGGGTCGTTAGCGCAGATAATGTTCTGTCAGGCCGCACCACAGCGCCGCGCCCTTGACCAGGATCTCGTCGTTAAAATCATATCCGGGGTTATGCACCATACAGCGATCCGCTTCGTCTCCGGCGCCGATAGTGAAGTAGCACCCGTTCGGATTATGTTCGAGCATAAAGGCAAAATCTTCGCTGCCCATAAAGGGTTTCACCTCCCCCACCTGCGCCTCGCCAAACAGCGACGTCGCCACCTGGCGCACCATCTGATTCGCAGCGGGATCGTTTTTCAACACCGGGCTGCCGTTGACATGGGTTAAAGTGGCGGTAGCATTAAAGCTTTCCGCCTGGGCAACGGCAATATCATGAATACGCTGCAGAACCGTTTCACGCACCTGCTCGTTCAGCGTGCGGACCGTCAGCTTCATCAGCACCTTATCGTTGATAATGTTTGGCGCATGTCCCGCCTGAATACTGCCGACGGTCACCACCACCGGTTCAAATGGCGTGATATTGCGTGAAACGATGGATTGCAGCGCCAGCGTGATGTGACAGGCAACCAGCGTGGCGTCAACGGTATGCTCCGGTACCGCCCCGTGCCCGCCCACGCCCTTGACCTCAATATGCAAGGTATCGGAGGAGGCCATCATGGCGCCATTGCGCAGGCCAATTTTACCCAGCGCTTGCCCCGGCATATTGTGCAGACCAAAGATCAAGTCACAGGGGAATTTATCAAACAGGCCGTCCTCCACCATGACCCGACCGCCGTACAGCAGCTCCTCAGCAGGCTGGAAAATCAGCTGTAGCGTGCCATTAAATTGCCGGGTACGCGCCAGATACTCGGCAGCGTAAAGGAGCGTGGTGGTGTGCCCGTCATGACCGCAACCGTGAAAACGGCCATCAACCTGACTGGCCCAGGCTTTACCGCTCGCCTCCTGCATCGGCAGCGCATCCATATCGGCGCGCAGGCCGAGGCGACGCTGGCCGCTGCCGACGGTTAACGTTCCGACCACGCCGGTTCCCGCCAGACCACGATGCACCTCATAGCCCCATCCGGCGAGGAGGCGGGCGACTTCATCGCTGGTGTGATGTTCTTCGAAGCCGAGCTCCGGCTGCTGATGGAAACGGCGACGCAGAGCAATAAACTGCGCTTCATTAACCTGTAATGCCTCAATAAGTGGATGTGTCATTTTTGTTATTCCTTCATGGGGTTTGCGCGACACTTTCGAGTTTATGCGGTTAAAAAGCCTCCGATGCGCTGTTTTTTGTTTTATATTGACGGATTATTCATGAGTGTTTTTCATACAAATCGGTTATGACAAAAAATAACCTGTTATTTTTTGTCTTTGAGAGGACGTTACGGTGGAACACCATTCATCAGGCGATTTTAGCGTCGTGGTTCGCGATGTTCGTCAGTACAGTCAGCAGGATAGCGATGCATTAACATTGCTGTGGGTGCTGGAAGGCAGCGTCGTGCTGCATGACGGCGATCTTCGCCAACCGTTGCCTGCTGACAACCTGGCGATAGTGAACCGTCATCAGCGCTGGAGCATGACCGCAGCGGACGCCAATGCGGTCATGCTGCTGACCCTGTCTTACGGCTGGCTGACGCGTCTTGACGGTGATTTTTTCGCCGTCGACTACCAGGTTTCTGACGCCACTCGCGATGCCGATGATAACCTGCGCCATCTGATGCGCCAGCTGTTGGTCATTGAACTGGTTAATCACCAGTCCCGCTACCGTCTGGAGGCCAATCGCTGGCTCAGTGAAATTGCCCTGCTGCTGGCCACTCGCTATACCCGGCCCGTCATCGCCAGGACACAGCGTGGGGGGGAGAAGTGGAGCCGCCGCATTGCTCGGGTGGTGGCACGTATCGACGCCAACTATCAGCAGCGGCTTTCGCTACAGGATGTCGCCGCGGCTGAATTTGTTTCCGAAGCCTGGCTATCGCGCCTGTTTCGCAAAGAGGTCGGCGTAAGCTTTATGCAGTACATAACCACACTGCGGCTCAACAAAGCAGCGGAACAGCTCCTTACCACCCGCAAGCCGGTACAGCAGATTGCCCAGGAACAAGGGTTTGCCAGCACCCGCATCATGAGCGACCTGTTTAAACGACTGCATGAACTGACCCCGCGTCAGTTTCGCCAGCAGCATCCGCAGAGCCCTCAAGAGTCCAGTCGTTCACGCGCCGGTCAGGCCGATATCTGGCAGCCGGTCGCCGTGGAGCGCATCTATGCCCGGTTGAATGAGCCGGAGAAACACGGCTGGGATAATCCTCCGCCGTTGCTGAATCCGCAGCAGACCCGCCAGATTGATCTACGCCAGTTGCCGAGCCGCGCCGCGCCATTACGCCACACCCGAATCGTGGTCACCGTCCGTGAGCTGGATGATTTATTACGTGAAGATGTCCGCCGCGAGCTGGAACGGCTGCACGATAGCCTCCCAGTCTACGCGATTGATATTAACGATCCGTTTCTCAGCAGCAGACTGTTCGCGACCGGCTGGGATGACCCGCAGATGGCAGGCTATGCCTGCTGGTACCAGTTGCAGCAACTTTTCAGTTGGCTGACCAGCAGGGGCTGGGGGCTGATTTTGCATACCGGGCTGACCACCCGCTGCGATCTGCTACAGCGTTTTTTACGCCTCGCCGCGAATCATTTCCCCCCGGCGACGCTCGCCAGCTGGCGATTTGTCTGGCACTGGTCGCCACAGGCCAGCGAAGAGGCGCGCCAGCATGCCTGGCAGCAGCAGCGCGACGCGCTGCGGGCGATACTGCCGCAGCCGCAGTTGGGGATCTGGCATCGCTTCCCGGAGAACACCATTGGTGAAGACGCACTGCTCCGTTCGCCGCTGTTGAGCGAAGCCAGTTTTCTCGCCTGCCAGGCCGACGCGAATGAGCTGCTGGATCTGGCGCAGCTCGATAGCAGCAAGCTGGCCGCCAGCGAAAACTACCCGGTACATAAACTGCGCCAGATCCACAGCGCCCTGCGCCAGCGCCAGCTGTCGCTCCCCGTCTGGCTACTCTCGTGGAATACATTGACCGGCAACACCCGCGACACCAACGGTCGTTTCTTTCGCGGCGCGCTGTTGATGGATAACCTGCTGGGGCTGGCGGATCAGGTATGGCTAGCCGGGTTCTGGCTCAATTCAGGTCTGCAAGGTGAAGCGCGTGCCAACGGCAAGCTGGATACCTCGAGCCTGGCGCTGCACTATCTGCACGGCCTCCCGCGCCCGGTTTACTGGGTGCTGTGGCTCTGGCGGCGGCTGCGTGGGGAGGTACTGGTGAATGACAAAAATCTGCTGCTGTTACGTCACGGGGAACATTATCAGCTGTTGTTACGCAATACGGTAGTGTTCAACCCCTGGCTCTCCAGCGAAGAAGCTTTTATCCAACGCTTCAGCCAGCCCTATAGCGTGCAGCTATCGGGGTTGGAGGGCCGCTGGCGGGTTAAACAGCATCTTTTCGATCGCCATCACGGGGCGTTATTCCCACTTTTTGACGCATTCCGCAGCCAGAGCGGGCCGGATGAAGAGGATTATCACTGGATAATGCACAAAGCACGCCCGGCGCTGAGTGTCTCAGAAGAGCGGCCGGAAAACGGCTGGCATGTCGTCGATTCGCTGGAAAGCAACGCCCTGGTTCTCTACGAATTTACCCCGGTAAGTGAATAACCTCACCACACTCGGATAACGGCTGCCCTTGTTTTACCCACTCATGGATTTCACCCGGCTCGTTTCGGTAACCGGGTTAAACACCATCATGTTGATGGTCCAGGCGGCCACCAACGGTAACGCCAGTTCAATCACGCCAGCCTACGGACGATGCATTCGCTGAAAGCCTTCGCCCTGCCCGGCCAGTTCATTGCTGCGCCAGAAGGCGTCAAATTCCGGGCTCTGACGACAGAATTTGTCAGACAAAATTGATGCGCCACGCATTATCTACGGTGAAAGCGGAATAAGGTAGTCTCGGTACGCCATCGAGGATAAAACCGTGAAAAAATTACTGATATGTTGCCTGTCTGGCGAGACGGCGAACATCTTAGCGAAGAAAATGCAAAAAATAGCGGATGCTCAGGGTCTGAATCTATTAATTAGCGCCGTAGGCCTGGAGAATGTTTTTAGCGTTGCGCCGGCCTACCACGCCGTTTTAGTGGCGCCGCATATTCAATATAAAAGGGATGAAATCGCCAACGTGCTGCAAGATAAGCAGGAGATTGCGATTATTGAGAGCCTACCCTACGCCTCATTCAACGGCGAGAGCGTGCTTAAATTTGCGCTGGCCAATCTGTCGCAATCGCTCACCTGACGGAGCATAAAACAATGCGGGCAGGTCGACAGACCGTCCGCATTATCCCGCATCGTCAACATCGAATGTCATTCCGCGCTCCCTGTCACGAGTTAATTATTTGTAACTGGTAAGATCTGTCAATGTGAATTATAGTCTGCGCATCATCGTTCAATGGACTGAAAATACACATGATTCCGGTTAATACTCATACTCTTAGTCGCTATGCGGCCCATGTCAGTTTGACCCACGCGATGAAAAACCATCGTTCACCCGCCCTCTCTGTGATGATGATCTTCTCCGATTTATGTATCCGTTCAACCCTGAATTCTTACAGCGAACAGGGCTGGGAAATTAGTGAGAAGTGCAGCGGTCTGGTTCTGCGAAGCTTTGTTGCCACCCATCGGGGCGGGATAGCGATCGAAATCACTCCCAGGGACTACATGGGTCGATACAACCGCTTACTTCCACTGTAAGCGCTGGTGAACTAACAGCTCACTGGAGAAAGTGGCGATAAAAAGTTACCATGTTTCATTATCCGCCATACAGCGCATGAATATGCTGAGAAGTGCCTGAAAGAACACCATACCCTCAGGTTTTTGATGAATATCACTCCGTCGTTCCCTTTGAAGCATCACGATCGGTTACCCACACTTTCGTGCGCTTTGCCCTTTTATTCAGGGAGGATGGCGGACAAAAACGTGTGGTGGTGTTACGAGGTATACTCGAAGTAGCGGTGTGGTATGCATGTGAACCTGCGGAACAGCACACCGGCGCAGTCGCCGTGATAGTGTCCCTGTGAGCGTTGAAGGTGATGGAATATGTCATTCAATATTAATAAGATGGGGCACCGCTCTGTCATCATAAAAACATTATGCGCCTGAAAATATCTTCTCTCCTCGCGGTAGCGTCGCTGCTGTGCGGGCAGGCTCTTGCCGCGCCCACGCTGCCCGCGAATGCCGATATTCGCGATAGCGGCTTTGTTTACTGCGTAAGCGGTCAGGTTAATACCTTTAACCCGCAGAAAGTCAGCAGCGGTCTGATTGTCGACACCTTAGCCGCCCAGTTGTACGATCGCCTGCTGGATGTCGATCCCTATACCTACCGTCTGGTCCCAGAACTGGCCGAAAGTTGGGAAGTACTGGATAACGGCGCGACTTACCGCTTTCATCTGCGTAGCCACGTGCCTTTCCAGTCGACATCCTGGTTTAAACCCACCCGCGCCTTTAACGCTGACGACGTGATTTTCACCTTCAGTCGTATTTTTAACCGCGACGATCCGTGGCACAGCGTCAACGGCAGCAGCTTTCCCTATTTCGACAGCTTGCAGTTCGCCGACAGCGTTGAAAGTGTACGCAAGCTGGACAACCAAACCGTCGAATTTCGCCTGAAACACCCTGATGCCTCGTTCCTCTGGCACCTGGCAACCCACTATGCGTCGGTCATGTCTGCGGAATACGGCGCACAGTTAACCAAAGCCGATCGTCCGGAACAGCTTGACCGTCAGCCGGTTGGTACCGGCCCGTTCCAGCTTGAAGAGTACCGCGCCGGGCAGTACGTGCGCCTGCAGCGCCATCCGGACTACTGGCGCGGCAAACCGCTAATGCCGCAGGTGGTGGTCGACCTCGGTTCCGGCGGCACCGGCCGCTTGTCGAAGCTGCTCACCGGGGAGTGCGACGTTCTGGCCTGGCCTGCCGCCAGCCAGTTGACCATTTTGCGCGACGATCCCCGTCTGCGCCTGACCCTACGCCCGGGAATGAATATCGCCTGGCTGGCGTTCAATACCGCCCGGCCGCCGCTGGATAAACCGGAAGTTCGCCATGCGCTGGCGCTGGCTATCAACAACCAACGCCTGATGCAGTCCATTTATTACGGTACGGCGGAAACCGCCGCGTCAATGTTGCCGCGTGCCTCGTGGGCCTACGATAACGACTCTAAAATTACCGAATACAACCCGAAAGAAGCACGCGAGCGGCTCAAAGCGCTGGGGCTGGAAGAACTGACGCTCAAGCTCTGGGTGCCCACCAGCTCACAGGCCTGGAACCCCAGCCCGCTGAAGACCGCCGAGCTGATTCAGGCGGACATGGCGCAAATTGGCGTGAAGGTGATTATTGTGCCAGTCGAAGGCCGTTTTCAGGAAGCCAGGCTGATGGACATGAACCACGATCTGACGCTCTCCGGTTGGGCCACGGACAGCAACGACCCGGATAGTTTTTTCCGACCGCTGTTGAGCTGTGCGGCCATTGCCTCACAGACCAACTTCGCCCACTGGTGCAATCGCGAATTTGACGAGGTGTTGCAAAAGGCCCTGCGCTCCCAGCAGCTGGCATCGCGCATTGAAGCCTATAAAGAGGCGCAGCAAATCCTCGCCCGTGACCTGCCGGTGCTGCCGCTGGCTTCATCGTTGCGTCTGCAGGCGTATCGCTATGATATGAAAGGTCTGATCCTGAGTCCGTTTGGCAACGCCTCCTTTGCGGGGGTCTCGCGTGAGAAAAAAGACGAGGTGAAAAAACCATGATTATTTTTACCCTGCGCCGCCTGCTGCTGCTGCTGGTCACGCTCTTTTTCCTGACCTTCGTGGGCTTCAGCCTGAGCTATTTTACGCCCCACGCCCCGCTGCAAGGCGCCTCACTGTGGAATGCCTGGCAGTTCTGGTTCAGCGGCCTGCTGCACTGGGACTTCGGTGTCTCCAGCATTAACGGTCAGTTGATTTCCGAACAGCTGAAAGAGGTGTTCCCGGCCACCATGGAGCTGTGTATTCTCGCGTTTGGCTTTGCGCTGCTGGTGGGTATCCCCGTCGGTATGCTGGCGGGGATTATGCGCAACAAGTGGCCCGATACGCTGATCGGCGCCCTGGCGCTGCTTGGCTTCTCGATTCCCGTATTCTGGCTGGCGCTGCTGCTGACACTCTTTTTCTCTCTGACCCTCGGCTGGTTTCCGGTCTCCGGGCGCTTCGACCTGCTGTACGAGGTGAAAACAGTCACCGGTTTTGCGCTGATTGACGCCTGGCTGTCCGACTCGCCGTGGCGCCATGAAATGATCGTCAGTGCCGCACGCCATATGGTGCTACCGGTGCTGACACTGGCGGTCGCTCCCACCACAGAAGTGATCCGCCTGATGCGCATCAGCACCAGTGAAGTATATGACGCCAACTACGTGAAGGCCGCTGCCACACGCGGTGTGTCACGGCGTACAATTTTACGCCGCCACGTTCTGCACAACGCCCTGCCGCCGGTGATCCCACGTCTTGGGCTACAGTTTTCGACCATGCTGACCCTGGCGATGATTACCGAAATGGTCTTCAGTTGGCCGGGGCTCGGCCGCTGGTTGATTAATGCTATCCGCCAGCAGGATTATGCCGCCATCTCGGCTGGCGTCATGGTCATTGGCGCCCTGGTGATTACCGTCAACGTGATATCAGATATTCTGGGTGCGATGGCGAACCCGTTAAAACACAAGGAATGGTATGCCCTTCGATAGGACAGAAAAAAATATTAATTAAATATAAATCAAATAGATAAAATTTTTCGCCATGACGTTTTACGGATTTTAGCCCGCAAAAGTATACGCATCGTTTTCCCCCGTTTGTCCCGGCAATCCATGTTTTGATCGTGGCTGCCGGGGCTATCATTGACACCCTATATCCGCCATTGTATAAAACTCCGCTTCAGTAATGAGTTACATTTGCATTAAAAATAGAACCTGGATTTTCAAAAATAATTTTAATGAAGGATAGCGTTTAATGAAAAAGGTCATCTGCGCGTTAGGTATGGTGTTTGCGTCGGTCAGTTCCGCTCTGGCAACCACATATCCTCTGACCATTGAAAACTGCGGGTATAAAGAAACATTTACCAAACCACCTGAACGCGTCGTAGCGCTGGGGCAAAACACCGTTGAAATTTTACTCCTGCTGGGCCTGCAGGATAAGGTGATCGCCAGTGCATTTTGGCCGACCAAAGTCTTGCCGCAACTGGCTGAACAGAATGCAAAAATCAAAACGCTGACGGTTGAAATTCCAACCCTCGAATCCGTTCTGGCGCAAAATCCAGATTTCGTTCCCGCTCAGTCGCCGCTGTTACTGGGGCCGGAAAGTAAGGTCGCGAAGCGTGAAGATCTGGTGACTCTTGGTGTGAATAGCTATGTGTCTCCAGGCATGTGCGCAACAAAAAAAGCCTCTGGCGATATGTATGGCAGCCGTCAGAAGCTATGGGATATGACGTATCTCTATAAAGAAATTGAAGATTTCGCCAAAATTTTTAACGTTGAAGATCGTGGCCAGGCGGTTATTGCCGACCTCAAAAAACGTGAAGCGGAACTACGCCAGGAGTTCGGTAAAAACAAAAAAGATCTCTCTTTTGTTTTTTGGTTCTCAAGCTCTTCTCCTTCTGCTGATGCTTATGTTGGCGGTAAAAACAGCGCATCCGGATTTATCGCCAGCGTACTGGGGGGACATAACGCCATTACTTCTGAGACCGAATGGCCGACCGTGGGCTGGGAAAGCATTATTGCCACGAATCCCGATGTGATTGTGGTTTCCAGCCTGGATCGTAACCGCTGGGCGCTTGATAACGCGGAGGAAAAAATCAAATTCCTCAAGAGCGATCCGGCCGTCAGCCAGCTGGATGCAGTGAAAAAAGGCCATATCGTGGTGATGGACGGTCAGGCAATGAACCCGACCATCAGAACAATCTACGGTGCTGAACAGGTCGCCGCGCAGCTCAGAAAACTGGGGCTGAACTGATGTCGATCGCCGTTCTTCAGTCGCGACGGGGAATGCTCCAGCCCCTCGTCGGATTGTTCGCCATTGTACTGTTATTCCTGGTCATAGCCCTTAGTGTCAGCGTGGGTGAGCTTTCGATCCCTCTGCAAAACGTCTTTTATGCCATCAGCAATAAAATGGGGTGGAGTAACGTTCCGCTCAGCCGCATCTATGAAAGCGTGATTTGGGACT
>NZ_JBCNNS010000135.1:0-11241 GCF_039594335.1 Raoultella sp. | reverse complement strand
TAAAAGCCCTGAGCGTTTGCTCAGGGCTTTTTCTTTTTCTTCTCTTTTTTCAAACCATGCTATTTTTGCTTATTGAGCAAAATCCTCTGCATTTATCGATCTTTTTCCGCCAAATGACATCAGCCATAATGACCTTAATGAGTTAACATTAAGAAAAACGAGGAATTTTATGGCAATCCCTGCATTTGGTCTTGGAACCTTCCGCCTGAAAGATGACGTTGTCATCGCATCAGTGAAAACGGCGCTGGAACTGGGATATCGTACGATTGATACCGCTCAGATTTATGATAACGAGGCCGCTGTCGGTCAGGCTATCGAAGAAAGCGCTGTGCCGCGTGATGAGCTGTTTATCACCACCAAAATCTGGATTGAGAACCTCAGCCCGGAAAAGCTTATCGCCAGCCTTGAAGAGAGTCTGCAGAAACTGCGTACAGATTATGTCGACCTGACGCTGATCCACTGGCCGTCGCCGAACGATACTGTTGCCGTCGAAGCATTTATGCCTGCACTGCTGGAAGCGAAAAAGCAGGGGCTGACCCGCCAGATTGGTGTCTCTAACTTCACGATTCCACTAATGGAACGTGCCATTGCAACCGTTGGTGCTGAAAATATCGCGACCAATCAGATTGAGCTCTCTCCGTACCTGCAAAACCGCAAAGTGGTGAAGTGGGCTGCAGAGCACGGGATCCATATCACCTCTTACATGACGCTGGCTTATGGTAAGGCACTGAAAGATGAAGTGATTGCAGGCATTGCCGCGAAACACAATGCGACTCCGGCACAGGTCATTCTGGCCTGGGCGATGGGCGAAGGCTACGCCGTGATCCCATCTTCCACGAAGCGTGAAAATCTGGCAAGTAATTTGAAAGCTCAGGATCTGCAACTGGATGCCGAAGATCGTCAGGTGATCGCCGCGCTAGATTGCAACAATCGTCTGGTTAGCCCGGAAGGCCTGGCGCCTGAGTGGGACTGATCGTCTGAATTAGCATGAGTGCGTGGCCGACTGCACGAGAAGGGCAGTCGGGAATGCGCGTATCACAGCTCCTGCGGGAGCTGTTTTACGTGTTCACTAAGAAAATCGATAAATGCCCGGATGCGCGTGCTGACGGCTCTGTCACTGTAGTAAACCGCGCTGAACGGCATTTCAACCGGCAGGCGCTTCTCGGCCAGCAGCTGAACAAACTCCCCGCGCGCAATTTCCTGGTCGACCATATAATCGGACAGACAGGCAATACCATTCCCCGTCAGACATAGCTGCTTAAGGGTTTCCCCGCTGTTCGATGAAATATCACAATTCACTTCCAGCAATTGACCATCGCAGCAGGAGACGGGCCAGGTATTCAACGAGACAGGTTCGGTAAAGCCCAGGCACAGGTGATCTTTCAGGTCCGCAATATTTTTCGGCGTACCGCGGCGAGCAAGATAGTCCGGGGAGGCGATAATTTTGCGATAGCTGTTAAAAAGCGGCCGGGCGCGAAGGCTGGAATCCGTTAGCGTACCGGCGCGGATCGCGACGTCGACTTTACGCTCAATCAGATTGATAAAGGTTTCTGATGACACCAGAGACAGGGTCATTTCAGGATAACGCTCGCGAAAAGGTTTCACTAGCGGCATCAGGAAATGCAGCATCACCGGCGTGGCGGCATCAACACGTAATAATCCCCTCGGCGTCGTTCGTGTCTCCAGAAGTTCATTCTCCGCCGCCGCCATTTCCTGCAGAACGACTTGCATGCGACGAAAATAGCGATCTCCTTCTTCGGTCAGGTTGAGCTGACGAGTCGTACGGTTCAGCAGGCTAACCCCCAGTTTTGATTCCAGCTTTTTTACCGCCCGACTGACGGCGGAATTAGCCTGCCCCAGCTGTTCAGCTGCCCGGCTAAAGCTCCCGCTTTCGACGACGGCGATAAAGATGGCTATCTCTTCTGAAGTGGCTCGCATTATTGCACCTGTAGCAAAATTCTATTGAGACTTTGATGGTTTTTGTTATTTAAACATCGCTACATACTACGTGTCATCTTAATCCTGATGATACGGAGTAAATTATGCCACTGGCGCTACTTGCCTTAACAATCGGTGCCTTCGCTATTGGTACCACCGAATTTGTGATTGTGGGGCTGGTCCCCACGATTGCTGAACAACTGGCGATCTCGTTGCCTTCTGCCGACCTGCTGGTTTCTATCTATGCACTGGGGGTTGCCATCGGGGCACCGGTGCTGACCGCATTGACCGGGCGTATGCCGCGTAAACAGCTGCTTCTGGCGCTGATGGTACTCTTTACTGCCGGTAATCTGCTGGCCTGGCAGGCTCCAGGTTATGCGACGCTGGTTTTTGCGCGTCTGTTGACTGGTCTGGCACACGGTGTGTTCTTCTCGATTGGTTCAACTATCGCCACGAGCCTGGTGCCGAAAGAGAAAGCCGCTTCAGCCATTGCCATTATGTTTGGTGGCTTAACGGTCGCGTTGGTGACCGGTGTGCCAATCGGGACCTTTATCGGCCAGCATTTTGGTTGGCGAGAAACTTTTCTCGCCGTCTCGATTCTTGGCGTCATTGCACTGGTGAGCAGTCTGATTCTGGTACCGAACAACATCCCAGGGCGCGTCAGCGCAAGCCTGCGCGATCAGATAAAGGTTCTCACCCACCCGCGTCTGTTGATGATTTATGCCATTACCGCATTGGGATATGGCGGCGTCTTTACCGCGTTTACTTTCCTGGCTCCCATGATGCAGGAACTGGCCGGATTTAGCCCATCAACGGTGAGCTGGATTCTGTTGGGCTATGGTATCTCGGTGGCCGTTGGCAACGTTTGGGGCGGAAAACTGGCCGATAAACATGGGGCCGTAGCGGCACTGAATTTCATCTTTGCCGCGTTGGTAGTCCTGCTGCTGGTATTCCAGTTTACCGCCAGCATCCAGTATGCTGCGTTGGCAACAGTGCTGGTAATGGGGATTTTTGCTTTCGGTAACGTGCCGGGGCTGCAGGTTTATGTCGTGCAAAAAGCCGAGCAGTACACGCCGGGTGCGGTTGACGTGGCCTCCGGCCTGAATATCGCCGCTTTCAACGTTGGTATTGCGTTGGGGTCAGTTATCGGTGGGCAAACGGTGGAACGCTATGGATTGGCCGAGACGCCGTGGATAGGGGCTGTCATTGTCTTTGTCGCGCTGTTGCTGACTGTGCATAGCGGTCGTCTGGATAAGTATCGACCAGCAAAGACGGTGAATGTCGAAGGATAAAGGTTTCTCACGAATTGCATTGAAAGTACCGGTGAAAATCCCTATAAAAGAAGAACCAGCCGCAGTCAGGCTGGTTTCCTGTTATCGAGGTTTGATGCCTAAATTGCGAAAGAATACTTATGCTATGCGCTACGTCGCCGGACAGCCCGCGGAGAGAATTTTGCCTCCGGGGTCGTTCGCAAGCGTAAGCCAGGCATTTGCCGCCGGCGTACCATTAAGCACAGATGAGAAGATCCGCGTCCTGGTGTGGAATATCTTTAAGCAGCAGCGCGCTGAGTGGAAGTCTGTTCTCAACAACTTCGGTAAAGATGCCCATCTTGTGCTGTTACAGGAAGCGCAGACGACTCCTGAAATGGTCCGGTTTGCGACGACTAACTACCTGGCTGCCGATCAGGTCCCGGCTCTGGTCTTGCCGCAGCACCCCTCTGGCGTCATGACGCTGGCTTCGGCACATCCGGTGTACTGCTGCCCGCTGCGCGAGCGTGAGCCGATTCTGCGGCTGGCAAAGTCTGCGTTAGTGACCGTCTACCCGCTGCCGGATACGCGTTTACTGATGGTTGTTAATATTCACGCAGTTAATTTCAGCCTCGGTGTTGATGTCTACAGCAAGCAACTGTTGCCGATTGGCGATCAAATTGCCCATCACAGTGGGCCGGTGATTATGGCCGGTGACTTCAATGCCTGGAGCCGTTCACGAATGAATGCGCTCTATCACTTTGCGCGAGAAATGTCGCTGCGCGAAGTCCGTTTCCCTGACGATCAGCGCCGCCGTGCGTTTGGTCGCCCGCTTGATTTTGTGTTCTATCGGGGGTTAAGCGTACACGATGCTTCCGTGCTGGTGACGCGCGCCTCTGACCACAACCCGCTACTAGTCGAATTCAGTCCCGGCAAGCCTGATTAATAAGGTATGTCAGGCCTGCCATGGGGCGGGCCTGTGCAAGCATGGTGCCGCCTTTATTATTCAAACAACCGAAGGACAACACAATGACAACACGCTCTCATCATGACAACGTCGAAAAACAGTTTGGCTCACAGGCAAGCGCCTACCTGACCAGCGCTGTTCACGCATCCGGACGCGATCTGCAGCGCCTTGCCGAACGTCTGGCTGATTTCCCCCACGCACATGTTCTGGATTTGGGGTGTGGTGCCGGACATGCCAGCTTTACGGCGGCGGGACAGGTAGCACAGGTTACGGCGTATGATTTATCCAGTCAGATGCTGGAGGTTGTCGCACAGGCCTCGCGCGATAAAGGCTTGTCGAATATTGCCACTCAGCAGGGGTATGCTGAATCGCTGCCGTTTGCAGATGCCAGTTTTGATGTGGTGATAAGCCGCTATTCTGCCCATCACTGGCATGATGTTGGCCAGGCGCTGCGTGAGGTTAAGCGCGTCCTGAAGCCGGGCGGAGTAATGATCATCATGGATGTGATGTCGCCCGGGCATCCCGTGCGCGATATCTGGCTGCAAACCGTTGAAGCACTGCGTGATACGTCTCATGTACATAACTACTCAAGCGGAGAATGGCTGGCGTTAGCGAATGAGGCTGGACTGGCCATCAATCAGCTGTTGACCGATCGTTTGCCGCTGGAGTTTGCCTCATGGGTAGCCCGTATGCGCACGCCAGCACCGCTGGTGGAGGCAATCCGTTTATATCAGGAGAGTGCATCCGCAGAGGTCAAAACCTATTTCGCTTTGCAGCAGGACGGCTCATTTACCAGCGATACGATTATGTTTGAAGCGCATAAAACGTTTTAAAACAAAAAGGCACCGGGATCCGGTGCCTTTTCTACGAAGCCGATGTATCAGGAGTCTGGCCTGTCGCTGCTCTTCACATACAGCGTCAGCTGGTCGCCAGGCTGCAGGTTATCAGTGCCGCTATTCCAGCGCATCACATCACGTGTATTCACGCCGTGACGTTTCGCGATACTCGACAATGAATCGCCTTTACGCACGCGATAGGTAATGCTATCGCTGTTGTTGGCAAGACGCTGGGCACTGCTTCCGGCGCCAATCAGCAGGTTTTGACCCACTTTCAGCCCAGACCCGCGCAGGTTATTCCATTGCTGCAGATCTTTCGTCGATACGCCAAGACGCGAGGCAATCCCGGAAACCGTATCGCCCGAACGCACCCGGTAGCTACGGCTGGTCAACGGCGTGTTGTCCGCCAACTGCGTAGGTTGCACGGCGGCAATATCGCCAGAGGCCAGTGATTCACGCAGCTGAGCAGCGTGCTTCTGTGGCACCATAACGTACTTTGGCCCGTTTGCACCGAGGGTTGAGCCCTTGACACCGGCGTTGAAGGTTTTCAGCTTGCCGACGGGCATGCCTGCCATATCTGCAAGCTGGCTAATTTCAACCGGACTGTCGAGGCGAACACGCGCCAGCGCACGGCTTTCGTCTGCCGTCGGCAGCTTCACGCCATAACGTTTGCTGTTTTTGAGAATATCACTCAACGCCAGCATTTTCGGCACATACACCTTGGTTTCCCGCGGTAATGGAAGTGACCAGAAATCGGTGGGTTTACCACGCGAACGGTTCGCTTTCATTGCCTTCAGCACCCGGCCTTCACCGCTGTTGTACGCCGCGACAGTTAACAACCAGTCGCCGTCGAACATCTTGTTCAGACGCTGCATCATATCCAGTGCCGCCGTTGTAGAGGCGACGATGTCACGACGCGCATCGTAGCTACGGGTCTGTTTCAAACCATAATTGCGCCCGGTGCTCGGAATGATCTGCCAGATGCCTGCGGCATTGGCGCCAGACGTTGCGTGCGGGTCAAAAGCGCTCTCCACTATGGGTAGTAATACCAGTTCCATTGGCATGTTACGTTTCTTAACTTGCCCGGCTATCCAGTACATATACGGCTCTGCCCGTAAAGTTACATCGTGGAGATAGCTCTTATTACTTAAATATTTCTGTTTTTGTTCGCGAATCCGGGGATTTTCCGGTATTCCCATCTTTAGCTCGTCGCCTATGGAAGTCCACAGATCCTGGTCTTGCGCGTAGAAGGTTCCATCATCTAACCAGCGCGCTTGACTTGTGAACTTACCTGCTTCCCCTTGACCAGCTGCAGAAAGGCTCTGTGCGTGCTGTTGGACGTTGCCATCGTTTTTCGACGACTGGCACCCCACCAGCAGGACAGAGGCGAGTAAAATCGCTCGTGCCTTCATGTGTGTGTCAATAGTTGCTTAAAAGACGAGCAAGAATAACGGTGAAGGCGGCGAATGACAAGAATTAAATGTCAGAAGTCATCTTTCTTTGACCTTAACCAGGCAAATCTCTGCGCAGAGTGTTGCAAATTTGTTTCTTTGGATATTTCTTTAATTAAATCATCATCATCTGTGCGTAAAAAAATATTTATACGTCGCTCGTTTTTCAGAGTTACGGGGAGTGTTATTTGTTTTTTTGCACGTAACTCATTAACTTTACGATAGTAATCATTTATATCCCTGTCATTAGGGAGGATACTCAAGGCAAACTTCATATTTGCTAAAGTATACTCATGTGCGCAACAAATCAGGGTATCCTCGGGAAGCGCGTTTATTTTCCTAAATGATTGATACATCTGCTCTGCTGTTCCTTCGAAAAGCCTTCCGCAGCCGCCGGAAAACATTGTATCTCCACAAAAAAGATAAGGTTTGCTGTAGAAGCAGATGTGTCCTAAAGTGTGACCGGGCGTAGAAAAAATAGATAATTCGTGACCCAAAACCATCACTCGATCGCCGTCGGCCACAAGGTGAGTCGTGCCTTTATCCTGGGTTTCTGCCGGTCCGTAAACCACTAGACCTGGGAACTTATCACGTAGTTGTTTTACGCCACCAACATGATCGTTGTGGTGATGGGTCAGTAAAATGGCTTCTGGTTGCCAATGATTGGCTTCGATGGCGGCCAGTACCGGTGCTGCTTCGCCGGGATCGACGATAAGACAACGGCCGGACTCCTCACTAAGAACCCAGATGTAGTTGTCCTGAAATGCGGGAATACTGATAAGATTCATTAATTACCTCTCAAAGCATAGCGGAAGGTTGCGATGAAGCCGGCAAGGATACCTCAGAGAATCACAGCGCCCGAGCACTGGTCCAGTATGCCCTGGGGCGAATACTATCGCGAATCGCTGGAACGGCAGATGAAACCGTGGCTGGCTAAATTATATGGCTTTCATTTGCTTAAGATTGGCAATTTGAGCGCCGAAATCAATACGGAAGCCTGTGCTATCTCTCATCAGGTGAATGTGTCTTTGCAAGGCAACCCGATTCAGGTTAAAGCCGATCCGCTGCATCTTCCTTTTGCTGAAAAGTCGGTTGATGCTTGCCTGCTGGCGCATACTTTGCCGTGGTGCGGCGATCCGCATCGTTTGCTGCGTGAAGCCGACCGGGTATTAATAGATGACGGCTGGATGATTTTGACCGGGTTTAACCCCCTCAGTCTGGTGGGCCTGCGTAAGCTGGTTCCGGTATTGCGTAAGACGACGCCCTACAACAGCCGGATGTTTACGCTGATGCGCCAGCTGGACTGGCTGGCGTTGTTGAATTTTGAAGTGCTGCATTATGGCCGGTATCAGGTGCTGCCCTGGTCCAGACAGGGCGGCAAACTGCTCAGCGCTCACCTGCCGGCGCTGGGCTGTTTGCAACTGATTGTTGCCCGGAAACGGACGGTTCCGCTGACGCTAAACCCGATGAAATCAGGAAAAGCGAAAACGCAACTGCGCCAGACGGTTGGCGCCACGCGGCAGAGTTAGCTTTCTGCTTGGTAGCCGGTATCGCTCTGCGTCGGGCTGGCAGCAGCAGCGCGCGCCAGCTCATCGCAGCGTTCATTTTCCGGGTGGCCGGCGTGGCCTTTGACCCATTCCCATTTGATTTGATGCTGGCCGAGCGCTGCATCCAGGCGCTGCCAGAGATCGACATTCTTGACCGGTTTTTTGTCAGCGGTTTTCCAGCCGCGTTTTTTCCAGTTATGGATCCACTGGGTGATCCCCTGACGCACGTACTGGCTATCGGTGCTGAGGATCACTTCGCACTGCTCTTTCAGCGCTTCGAGGGCGACGATTGCCGCCATCATCTCCATCCGGTTATTGGTGGTGAGGTGGTAGCCCTGACTAAAGATTTTTTCTTTTCCGCGATAGCGTAAAATCGCCCCATAACCACCGGGCCCAGGATTTCCCAGGCATGAACCATCGGTGAAAATTTCTACCTGTTTAAGCATCTCTGGTAGACTTCCTGTAATTGAAATCGATAGATAAACGGCAAGTCTGACATAAATGGCTGATATGAGCACTGCAATTACACGACAGATTGTTCTCGATACTGAAACCACTGGTATGAACCAGATCGGTGCGCACTACGAAGGACATAAGATCATCGAGATCGGTGCGGTAGAGGTGATAAACCGCCGCCTTACCGGGAACAACTTCCATGTTTATCTGAAACCGGACCGGTTGGTGGACCCGGAAGCGTTTGGCGTTCACGGGATCGCCGATGAATTCCTGATGGATAAGCCGGTGTTTGCGGATGTGGCCGACGAGTTTATGGACTATATCCGCGGCGCGGAGTTGGTCATCCATAATGCCTCGTTTGATATCGGCTTTATGGATTATGAATTCAGCAAGCTGAATCGCGGCATTCCGAAAACGAATACTTTCTGCAAAGTCACCGATAGCCTCGCCCTGGCGCGGAAAATGTTCCCCGGCAAGCGTAATAGCCTGGATGCGCTGTGCTCGCGTTATGAAATAGACAACAGTAAGCGCACGCTGCACGGGGCATTACTCGATGCCCAGATTCTGGCCGATGTTTATCTGATGATGACCGGTGGTCAGACGACGATGGCATTTTCAATGGAAGGTGAGGGGCAGCAGCAGGCCGGAGAAATGGGAATACAGAGGGTTGTTCGCGCAGCAAGCAAATTACGCGTGGTTTATGCGACTGATGAAGAGATAGTGGACCACGAATCCCGACTCGATCTGGTTCAAAAGAAGGGCGGAAGCTGCCTGTGGCGCGCCTGAGTCATCGGGATATGCTGTAAAAATCACCTGGTGGGCGATTTTTACAGCAAACGATTCAAAACTGAAGAAAAAGCGTTGACGACGTTATAGGGAATCCGTAATATTCGCCTCGTTCCCAAGGAACAGTAAGTGGAGCGGTAGTTCAGTCGGTTAGAATACCTGCCTGTCACGCAGGGGGTCGCGGGTTCGAGTCCCGTCCGTTCCGCCACTATTCAGGCCCATGTTATTCATTAACGTGGGCCTTTTTCATTTCTGCGTTTGACTGTCCGCCATTGCCGTCTGGCTTGCGCGGTTATGACCCATCTTATTTATCTCTGCGCCCCGCAATCGCCAGGTAAAATAGCGCGTAACAGCATAGCTGTTTCCATCCTGTTACGCGCGGTCACTACGCTGACATCGGTCAGTCAAAAAAGCTCTCGTATTGACTTCAGCAATCTTTGGTGGTCGAAGGCTGTTTCTCTTTAACTTCGCGATACCAGCGCGGGTGATGTTTCTTCGCCCATGTTTTGCTCACCCAGCCTTCCACCATTGCGGTAATGGTGCCTTTCACCCACAGGGCGGCGTAAATATGCACCATAATAACCACAATCAGGGCAACGGCGGCAAATGAATGCAGCATCAGCGCGAAGCGGATCACCGGGATTGAGAACGCAGGCGCAAAATACGGACGCCAGATGATCACACCGCTGACCAGCAGCAGAACCAGGAAAATAATCGCCGCCCAGAATACGCATTTCTGGCCGAAGTTATAGCGCCCGGTGTCACCCACTTCCTCGTTGACGACGATCTTACGAATATTCTTCGCCCAAAAGATATCATCCCGATTGATGAGGTTATGGTGCCAGTAGCGGAAAAACATGATGATGAATGAGGCAAACATAATGACCCCGACAAACGGGTGCAGAATGCGCGCCAGCTGCGGAGTGCCCATGATGTGCATCAGCCAGTTGAAGGACGGGAAAAAGAATCCCAGTCCGCTTATCGCCGCCAGCATGAAGCAGAAGGCGGTGACCCAGTGGTTGATGCGTTCCGGCGCCGTGTAGCGCACGAGGGTGTCACGTCTTTTCATTTGCGCACCTCGTCATTCTCTTCATGCAGGTTGTCCTCTTCCTCTTCCGCACGGTTCGGACCGACCCCGACGTAGTGGAAGACGCTGGCTGCAAAGGTCGCGGCAAAGCCGACCGCTGCAAGAGGCTTCCAGATCCCTTTCCAGAACTTCACGGTGGCGCTGATTTCCGGGTTTTCCGGCAGGCCGTGATACAGATTCGGTTTGTCGGCGTGGTGCAGCACATACATCACGTGCGTGCCGCCAACGCCAGCCGGATCGTACAGACCCGCATTGTCATACCCCCGGGTTTTCAGTTCGGCGACGCGCTCGCCCGCCAGCACCTTCATGTCCTCTTTGGAGCCAAAGTGAATCGCCCCGGTCGGACAGGTTTTCACACAGGCCGGTTCCTGCCCCACGGTGACGCGGTCTACGCACAACGTGCATTTGTAGACGCGATTGTCCTCCGGGTTGAGTCGGGGGACGTCAAACGGACAGCCGGCAATACAGTAGCCGCAGCCGATGCACTGTTCGGACTGGAAGTCGACGATGCCGTTGGCATACTGAATGATGGCCCCTTCCGACGGACAGGCCTTCAGGCAGCCCGGATCGGCGCAGTGCATGCAGCCATCCTTACGGATAAGCCACTCCAGTCTGTCGTTCTGCTCCACTTCCGAGAAGCGCATCACCGTCCAGGATTTGGCGGTCAGGTCTGCCGGGTTATCGTACACCCCGACGTTGTGACCGACGTCATCACGGATATCGTTCCATTCTGAACAGGCGACCTGACAGGCTTTACAGCCAATACAGGTGGTGACGTCGATAAGCTTCGCGACTTCCTGCTGGTGGTCCCGCGCCTGAGGCGCGGGCGTGAAACCGTTAGTCGCGGAACGACGAATGATGTCTTGCGATTGATAAGTCATAAGTCGTCTCCGTTACACCTTTTCCACGTTCACGAGGAAGGCCTT
>NZ_JBCNNS010000134.1:0-11513 GCF_039594335.1 Raoultella sp. | reverse complement strand
CGGAGATAGAGTCGATGGTGGAGGCCATACGGGCGACAATCGCCGGCGGCAGCGTGAGCGTCGCGGCGGTGGCGTAGATCTGGATCCGCGATGTGACCGCCGCCAGACCGGCCATTAAGGTGAAGGATTCCAGGTTATGATCCCAGAACTCGGTTTTGCCGCCGAAGCCGCGGAGTTTGATCATCGACAGCGCAAAATCAAAGTGGTAATGCTCCGCTTTCTGGACGATCGCTTTATTTAGTTCGAACGTCGGCATGTACTGCGGAGCATGGGTGGATATCAACCAGCCGTTATTACCAATCGGAACGAAGACACCAATTTTCATACGAACCTCTCTGCAATCGTTGAAGAAGAAGGCGCGCGGTGCTGCATCCTGCATCTCCTGGGTCACCTCGCCAGAAAGGTAAAGCAAAGGTGATGCCAGTTTTGCAAATGGTAATGTTATTAATGTGTTGCGTGTTGGTTGCTGAAAATGAATGTAAAAAAGTGGACTGAATGGTCAAAATGAGTGCACGAAAAAACGGCAGTCATGCGCAATTGGGGTGCATAAAGTCGTGTCAAGGTTGGGCTTTTGCTATGCTGATGGCGTTGAAAGAAGGAGATGACGATGGCAGAGGGCGCTGTGAAAAAAAACGGGAAGCGTTCGCAGGCGGTGAGTGCAAAGAAAGAGGCTATCCTGGCCGCTGCGCTGGACGCATTTTCCCAATTTGGTATCCACGGTACGCGGCTTGAGCAGGTTGCTGAGCTGGCCGGAGTATCGAAAACGAATTTACTCTATTACTACCCGTCAAAAGAGGCGCTGTACGTCGCCGTACTGCAGCAGATTCTCACCATCTGGCTGGCCCCGCTGAGGGCGTTTCGCGAAGATATCAGCCCGCTGGTCGCTATCCGCGAATATATTCGCCTCAAGCTGGAAGTGTCGCGCGATTATCCGCAGGCATCCCGACTGTTCTGTCTGGAAATGCTGCAGGGGGCGCCGCTGCTGATGGGCGAGCTGACCGGCGATCTGAAAACACTGGTTGATGAAAAATCGGCGATTGTCTCTGGCTGGGTCGATAGCGGGAAACTGGCGCCGGTCGACCCTCAGCATCTGATCTTTATGATTTGGGCCACCACTCAACATTACGCCGATTTTGCCACCCAGATTGAGGCGGTCACCGGCGCAACGTTGCGTGACGAGGCGTTTTTTCAACAAACCGTGGAGAACGTCCAGCGGATGATTATTGAAGGTATCCGGGTACGTTAATTGGCGGGGGGAAGCGGGCAGCTCTGGTCGCCATCTTCACACTGCAGCAACGAAGCAAGGAACGATTCGCGCTCAACGGTTTTGTCTGCCATACACTGATTGAGGAGCATCGGCTGGACGCTGCCGCCCTCGGCGCCGGAAGCGAGGAAGGCGCAGTCGGCGTCGCGCAGCGTTATCCACGCCAGCTGCGCTTTTTTCAACAGCGCCAGCTGTTTACCCGAGGCGCGCTTCAACGCTTCCTGATAGGTCTGATTCAGCTTGCTATCGGCTGCCTGATATTGTGCTGCCGTACACTGATTCAACTCAGCCTGATTACCAGCGTTGGCGCATTCGTCCGCCAGGGCATGTCCGCTTGCCAGCAGAGCGACAAGGGCAAGTAAAGTTCGTTTCATTGGTCCACTCCCATAATTAAAGCTCCCGTCGGGGAGTTTTAATTAACCACAGCCGGCGTTCGGTGTCATTATCTGCCGTTGGCGCTATCTGCTTTTCCCAATGGATTTTCCCGGGGGGCGGCACAAAGCGCCTTGCCTGGGCTACGGGCGTGGGGAGCGTGCGGGGTGTGCGGCGTACGGAATGACAGGGGAATTGCCCGCCCCGGTTAACGCGGGCGGGCTTGTGTGGTCTGACGGTCTTGTCATTTTGTAGCCCGGACAGGTGCGTAGCACCGCCTCCGGGGAATTGCGTTAGCCGATGGTCATCAGACTGGCGTTACCGCCCGCCGCCGCGGTATTGACGCTCAGCGAGCGTTCAATGTACAGGCGTTCCAGCAGCAGGTTGGTTTCACCGCGGGCGAAGCCCTGAACTGAGATAATCGCGCCGTCGCGTGCCGCCACCTGCTCGCACAGTTCACGCAGTTGGTCGGAGTCACCGTGGTAGATCACCGCATCGAATGCCTGAGCGGACAACATCTCTGGTTTGGCAAAGTGGAGACGCTCGCTGACCTCGCGCGGCAGCTTCTTCGCCAGCTCGCGATGCAGAGCGCTCTCCGGCCACAGGATTTCACTGCCAACCGCGGCGACCGCCGCCAGCTGAATCAGCGCATCCTGCTCGTTATCCGCCATGCACAGTACGCGATCGCGAGGGATAAAGGTCAGGGTATTGCGCTCGCCGGTTGGGCCCGGTAGCAGACGCTGGGTACCGGCTTGCGCCAGTTCACGATACTGCTGGCACAGCTCCTGCAGTTCAGGACGACCGACGGCCCACTGCTGCAGTGCGTTCAGCGGTTTTTCCAGCAGGGTTTTCAACTGTGCATCCAGCGGGCGTTCCGCATCCTGGCGGGCAAGTGTGGTCCCGACGGCATTTTGCGGACGGCTGGAGAGCAGGCGATACAGATACAGCGGGCCGCCGGCTTTCGGTCCGGTCCCCGACAGACCTTCGCCGCCAAACGGCTGTACGCCGACCACGGCGCCAACCATATTGCGGTTAACGTACAGGTTACCGACCTTCGCGCTGCCGGTGACCTGAGCGATGGTCTCATCGATGCGAGTATGGACGCCGAGGGTCAGACCGTAGCCGGAGGCGTTAATCTGCTCGACCAGCTGATCCAGTGCATTACGGTGGTAGCGAACCACGTGCAGAACCGGGCCAAAGACCTCTTTTTTTAGCTCATCAAAGCTCTCCAGCTCGATCAGAGTCGGTGGAATGAAGGTTCCGTTTTGCCATTCACGCGCATCCTCGCTGTTTTCCCGTACTGCCTGGAATACCGTGCGGCCTTTGGCACGCAGGCTCTGAATATGGCGTTCAATATTCTCTTTCGCTTCGGCATCAATGACCGGACCGATATCGGTCGTCAGGCGACCAGGGTTACCCATCCGGCATTCGCCCATCGCGCCGCGCAGCATGGTCAGGGTATGGTCGGCGATCTCTTCCTGCAGGCAGAGAATTCGCAGGGCTGAACAGCGCTGTCCGGCGCTATCAAACGCCGAGGCCAGCACATCGACCACCACCTGCTCGGTGAGGGCGGAGGAGTCGACAATCATCGCGTTCATGCCGCCGGTTTCGGCGATAAGCGGCGTCGGACGCCCCTGGGCGTCCAGGCGGCTGGCGATATTGCGTTGCAGCAGCGTGGCGACCTCCGTGGAGCCCGTAAACATGACGCCGCGAACGCGATCGTCGGTGGTCAGCGCGGCGCCGACGGTTTCACCGCGGCCCGGCAACAGCTGAATTACCCCCGGCGGGACGCCGGCTTCCAGCAGAATCGCCACGCCCTGAGCGGCAATCAGCGGCGTCTGTTCGGCAGGTTTTGCCAGTACGCTATTACCGGCGGCCAGCGCGGCGGCAATCTGACCGGTGAAAATCGCCAGCGGGAAGTTCCACGGGCTAATACAGACCACCGGTCCCAGCGGACGGTGGGTTTCATTATCGAAATCGTCGCGGACCTGACCGGCGTAGTAGTGGAGGAAATCGACGGCTTCGCGCACTTCGGCGATGGCGTTGCTGAAGGTTTTACCGGCTTCGCGGACCAGAATGCCGATCAGCATCTGCATCTGCCCTTCCATCAGCACCGCCGCGCGTTCAAGGATCGCCGCCCGCTCTTGCGGCGGGGTGGCAAACCAGATAGGCGCGTTATTGACTGCGCTGGTCAGCGCCAGTTCAATCTCTTCCGGGAGGGCTTCACGCACGTGGCCGACAATATCTTTCGGCTCAGCCGGGTTAATGACTGCCTGCAGTTCACCGGTAATAACCGGATGCTCCAGTGTCGGCAGCGCCTGCCATTTGTGCAATGCGCTGTTCAGCAGCGAGGAGGAGAGGGAGGCCAGACGGTGTTCGTTGGCCAGATCCAGGCCCGCGGAGTTGCGACGGCCTTTGCCGTACAGATCGCGCGGTAGCGGGATCTTCGGATGGGGCAGACCGGCCTGCCCTTCTTGCTGAGCCAGTTTTTCCACGGCGCTGACCGGATCGGCAATCAGCTCATCCAGCGGCAGCGTAGCATCCGCGATACGGTTAACAAAGGAGGTGTTGGCACCGTTTTCCAGCAGGCGACGCACCAGGTATGCCAGCAGCGTTTCGTGGGTCCCGACCGGCGCGTAAATCCGGCATGGACGGTTCAGTTTCCCGTCGGCAACCTTGCCGACCACCTGCTCGTATAGCGGTTCACCCATGCCGTGCAGGCACTGGAACTCATACTGGCCCGGATAGTAGTTTTGCCCGGCCAACTGATAAATGGCGGCCAGTGTGTGGGCATTGTGGGTGGCGAATTGCGGGTAGATCAGGCTCGGTACCGACAACAGCTTTTTCGCGCAGGCGAGGTAGGAGACGTCGGTATACACCTTGCGGGTATAAACCGGGTAGCCTTCGAGACCGTCCATCTGCGCGCGTTTAATTTCGCTGTCCCAGTAGGCGCCTTTTACCAGGCGGATCATCAGGCGACGACGGCTGCGGGTGGCGAGATCAATCAACGAATCAATGATGAACGGGCAGCGTTTCTGATAGGCCTGAATGACGAAGCCGATCCCGTTCCAGCCAGCCAGTTCCGGTTCAAAGCACAGCTTCTCCAGCAGGTCGAGAGAGATCTCCAGACGGTCGGCTTCTTCGGCATCGATGTTAATCCCAATGTCGTACTGCCGTGCCAGCAGAGTCAACGATTTCAGCCGCGGATACAGTTCATCCATCACCCGATCGTATTGTGCGCGGCTATAGCGTGGGTGCAGCGCGGAGAGCTTGATCGAAATCCCCGGCCCTTCATAAATGCCGCGGCCGTTAGAGGCTTTGCCAATCGCGTGGATCGCCTGTTGGTAGGAAACCATATAGGCCTGAGCATCGGCGGCGGTGAGCGCGGCTTCGCCCAGCATATCGTAGGAGTAGCGGAATCCTTTCTCTTCCAGCTTACGGGCGTTGGCCAGCGCTTCGGCAATGGTTTCGCCGGTCACGAACTGCTCGCCCATTAAACGCATCGCCATGTCGACGCCTTTGCGAATCAGCGGTTCGCCGCTTTTGCCGATAATCCGGTTCAGCGAGCGCGAAAGGCTGGTTTCGTTATGGGTAGAGACCAGTTTGCCGGTAAACAGCAGGCCCCAGGTCGCCGCGTTGACGAACAGCGACGGGCTGCGGCCGATGTGTGACTGCCAGTTACCGTTGCTGATTTTGTCGCGGATGAGGGCATCGCGGGTGGCTTTGTCCGGAATACGCAGCAGCGCCTCCGCCAGACACATCAGCGCAACCCCTTCCTGTGACGAGAGCGAAAACTCTTGCAGCAGACTCTGCACCATACCGGCGCGACCGCTGGCGGTTTTTTGATTACGCAGTTTTTCCGCCAGCTGATAAGCCAGCTTATGCGCCTGCTCTGCCAGCGGCTGCGGCAGACGCGCCTGCTCCAGCAGCATCGGTACGGCGTCGGTTTCCGCCCGGCGGTAAGCGGCGGTAATCGAGGCCCGGGTGACGGACTGTGGCAGGATCTGCCCGGCAAATTCGAGGAATGGCTGCCACGGCTCATCGACCGGGCTGCTGGCGTCATCGCTTTCATTGGCGGCGCCGGAGAGCAGGGCCGGTAGCTCGGGCAGCGTCTCGTCGTTTTCCAACTTTTCCAGATAGTTGAAAATGGCCTGTTTAATTAGCCAGTGCGGCGTGCGGTCAATACGGCTCGCGGCGAACTTAATGCGTTCGCGCGTCGCGTCGTCAAGCTTAACACCCATGGTGGTGGTGCCCATGCTTATCACTCCTGTTATGAATCGTTGTTCTTTTTAGCGGTTACGCGGAAATATCCACTATGTTGCAACTTTGTGCAACCTTGTTAATCGTGACCTGTGTTGCAAGCTGAGAAATGAGCGAATTGTGAATTGCGATGGCGGATATAACGGAAAATTAACCTTTCTGTACAGGGTGTTTTTATGCGTCAGTTAACAGTTTTACAAGGTGCAACCACTAAAAACGTGAGAGAGCGCAACCTATAACGAAATGAAGTTTGGTGCGGGCAAAAATTAGTGTAAATGCTGTGTTAAATCGTTTGTGAAATACCGACTCTTCCGTCAGGATACGGTCGCCCAATACAACCATTGTGCCATTACCCCGTTCCGGTAGTGGAATAAAATGACAAAGCTGGACGTTGTCGACAAAAGAATCTGGAGATTTTACATGGCTATTAGCACCCCCATGTTGGTGACTTTTACTATTTATATATTTGGCATGGTATTGATCGGTTTTATTGCCTGGCGATCGACAAAAAACTTTGATGATTATATTCTCGGTGGCCGCAGTCTCGGGCCATTTGTGACCGCGCTCTCCGCGGGTGCCTCCGATATGAGCGGTTGGTTGCTGATGGGATTACCCGGTGCGATATTCCTCTCCGGTATTTCCGAAAGCTGGATTGCCATCGGCCTGACGCTCGGCGCATGGATTAACTGGAAACTGGTCGCCGGTCGTCTGCGCGTTCATACCGAGGTGAATAATAACGCACTGACGTTGCCGGATTATTTTACCGGCCGCTTTGAAGATAAAAGCCGCGTGCTGCGTATTATTTCGGCGCTGGTTATTTTGCTGTTCTTCACCATTTATTGCGCCTCCGGGATTGTTGCTGGTGCTCGTCTGTTTGAAAGCACCTTTGGCATGAGCTATGCCACGGCGCTGTGGGCCGGTGCGGCGGCGACGATTATTTATACCTTCGTCGGCGGATTCCTTGCAGTCAGCTGGACCGATACCGTGCAGGCCAGCCTGATGATTTTCGCGCTGATTCTGACACCGGTGATGGTGATTATTTCCGTCGGCGGCTTTGGCGAATCGCTGGAAGTGATCAAGCAGAAGAGCATTGAAAACGTCGATATGCTCAAGGGACTGAATTTGGTAGCGATTATTTCACTGATGGGCTGGGGCCTGGGCTACTTTGGCCAGCCGCATATTCTGGCGCGTTTTATGGCGGCCGACTCGCACCACAGTATCGTTCACGCACGTCGTATCAGCATGACGTGGATGATTCTCTGTCTGGCGGGGGCCGTGGCGGTCGGTTTCTACGGTATTGCATGGTTTAATAATAACCCGGCGCTGGCCGGCGCGGTGAATCAGAACTCTGAGCGCGTGTTTATCGAACTGGCGCAAATCCTGTTTAACCCGTGGATTGCCGGGATCCTGCTGTCGGCGATTCTGGCGGCGGTGATGTCCACCCTGAGCTGCCAGCTGCTGGTGTGCTCCAGCGCGATTACCGAAGACTTGTATAAAGCGTTTCTGCGTAAAAACGCCGGTCAGAAAGAGCTGGTGTGGATCGGGCGGATGATGGTCCTGGTGGTGGCGCTGGTTGCCATTGCGTTGGCGGCCAATCCGAACAACCGCGTGTTGGGCCTGGTGAGCTATGCCTGGGCTGGCTTCGGTGCGGCGTTTGGCCCGGTTGTTCTGTTCTCGGTAATGTGGTCGCGTATGACGCGTAACGGGGCGCTGGCCGGGATGGTGATTGGCGCGCTGACGGTGATTGTCTGGAAACAATTCGGCTGGCTGGGGCTGTATGAAATCATCCCTGGTTTTATCTTCGGCAGCGTCGGCATCGTGGTCTTCAGCCTGCTGAGCAAAGCTCCGTCGGCGTCCATGCAGCGGCGCTTTGCCGAAGCGGACGCTCATTATCATTCGGCTCCGCCGACACCGGCTACCGCCGAGTAAACTCAGGACCGATTAATCAAGCCCGCGTTCAGCGGGCTTTTTTGTCGCTGAAAGCCGGTCAGGCGCCCGGTACGGTCGCTCTCCCTCTTGCTAATTCCATGAAAATACGCTGATATCGGGGGCACAAAAAAACAATGAGGGTAGCAAAATGACATTCAGACAGGGGGCGCTGGTGCTGGTGATGGCGGGGTTGCTGGGGGGATGCGTGGCACCGGTGAAGAAGAGTACGCCGGTTCCCACCGCAGCGGTATGCCCGGCAGAGAATGCGATGGTGCAGACCACGCTCTATTTCGGTTTGAGCCGTCCGGCGGGTAAAGATATCACCGCCCAGGAGTGGCAGCAGTTTGTTGACCGCGACGTCACGCCACGCTTTCGTGAGGGGTTAACGGTGTTTGACGCCCGAGGCCAGTGGCTGGGGAATGATGGCAGCGTGGCCCGTGAGCAGAGCAAAGCGCTGATGCTGATTCATGGTAAAGATGGTGGCAGCGAAGAGGGGATTGAGGCGTTACGTAACCTCTATAAATCGCGCTTTGCCCAGGAGTCGGTGATGCGCGTTGACCAAACGGTCTGCGTTCACTTCTGAAAAAACGGCGGGGAAATTCCCCGCCGTGTCTCTTATAGCACCAGCCCCGCGAAGCTGGCAGAGAGCAGGCTCACTAGCGTGGCGCCATAGACCAGACGCAGGCCGAAGCGGGAAACGATATTCCCCTGATTTTCGTTCAGTCCTTTAATGGCCCCGGCAATAATACCGATTGAAGCAAAGTTGGCGAAAGAGACCAGGAACACCGACAGGATGCCCAGTCCGCGTGGGGTCATGCCGGCGGCAATTTTCTGTAGTTCGATCATCGCCACGAACTCATTCGCCACCAGCTTGGTTGCCATAATACTTCCGGCGTTCAACGCATCGCTGAGTGGAATACCAATCAGCCAGGCCAGCGGATAAAAAACGTAGCCGAGAATTTGCTGGAAGCTCAGGCCAAATATGGTGGCAAACAGGGCATTAATGGCGCTGATCAGGGCAATAAAGCCAATCAGCATCGCCAGAATAATCATCGCCACTTTAAAACCGGCAAGAATATACTCCCCGAGCATTTCGAAGAAGCTTTGTGATTCGTGGAGCTTCTCCAGCTTAATCTCTTCTTCGCTACCTGGACGCGTCGGGTTAATAATCGACAACACAATAAAGGTGCTGAACATATTAAGGATCAACGCCGCGACCACATATTTTGCATCGAGCATGCTCATATAGGCGCCGACGATGGAGAGCGACACCGTGGACATGGCGGTCGCCGCCATGGTGAACAGCCGGCGGGAGGAGAGGTCGCCCAGCACACCTTTGTAGGCGATAAAGTTCTCCGACTGCCCAAGAATCAGCGAGCTGACGGCGTTAAAGGACTCCAGTTTCCCCATGCCGTTGACTTTGGAGAGCAGGGTGCCAATCACGCGGATGAAAACGGGCAGAATGCGCCAGTGCTGGAGAATACCGATCAGCGCCGAAATAAAGACAATCGGACACAGCACGCCAAGGAAAATAAACGCCATCCCTTTTTCGCTCATGCCGCCAAATACAAAGTTGGTGCCTTCGGCAGCAAAGCCGAGCAGCGAAGTGAAAAAGCCGGAGATATTTTTAACTATCCACAGACCGCTTTCGGCATGTAGAAAAAAGAAAGCCAGGGCAATTTCAATGATAATTAACTGGATAATATAGCGAATACGGATTTTTTTTCGGTCATAGCTGGCAAGCCAGGCAAGGCCGAGGATAACCGCCAGCGCCAGCAGGAAGTGCAAGAATTGTGTCATGTTGTTCTTTTCGCAGGTCAATAAGGCCGCTATTTAGCCACAGCCGGTCAGTCTGGTAAATATCTATAGCGAAAAAACCGCAGCGCCAGCTGCCTGAGCGTGGCGAAAACAGATAATCCCCTAAGTAATTATTTTACAGCGATTAATTTACAACTCGTCACTAATCTCTCTACATTTCGCTTGTGTTTCTGATTATTGTAATGATAATCAATATCAGAAATATTTACTTATCTTTGCATCCATTGACTGCGATTCACATTGAAGGGTGTCGGCATGTTTGTCCCATTTCTCATTATGTTACGTGAAGGGCTGGAAGCGGCGCTGATTGTCAGCCTGATTGCCAGCTATCTCAAACGAACTCAGCGCGGCAACTTGATTGGCGTCATGTGGATTGGCGTTATCCTGGCTGCGGCGCTGTGCCTCGGGCTGGGGATCTTTATCAACCAAACCACCGGCGAGTTTCCCCAGCGTGAACAGGAGCTGTTTGAAGGCATCGTGGCGCTGGTGGCGGTATGCATCCTGACCTGGATGGTCTTCTGGATGCGTAAAGTCTCGCGCAACGTCAAACAGCAGCTGGAACAGGCGGTGGATAATGCGCTGCAGCGCGGTAATCACCACGGCTGGGCGCTGATCATGATGGTCTTTTTCGCCGTAGCGCGGGAAGGGCTGGAGTCGGTCTTCTTCCTGCTGGCGGCATTCCAGCAGGATGTGGGGATCTGGCCGCCGCTCGGGGCGATGCTGGGACTGGCTACCGCGATTGTCCTCGGCTTCCTGCTTTACTGGGGCGGGATCCGTCTTAACCTCGGCGTGTTTTTCAAATGGACCAGTCTGTTCATTCTGCTGGTGGCGGCCGGGCTGGCTGCCGGTGCAATTCGCGCCTTCCATGAAGCCGGGCTGTGGAACCACTTCCAGGACGTGGCGTTTGATCTGAGTGGCGTGTTGTCGACCCACACGCTTTTCGGCACGTTGCTCGAGGGGATCTTCGGTTACCAGGAGACGCCTACCGTCAGTGAAGTGGCGGTTTACTTTATCTATTTGATTCCGGCGCTGGTGCTGTTTGCGCTGCCGCCGCGTAGCAATACAGCAACCTCGCGCACCGCTCCGCTTAAGTAGGGCGCCGCAGGATTATGGTTACAACATACTTACCGAAAGGGATGGTCATGATGATTCATTTTCGCCGTAATGCGCTGCAGCTTGCCGTCGCAGCGTTGTTCAGCTCTGCTTTCTACGTTCAGGCTGCGGATATCCCGCAGGTAAAAGTCACCGTTAACGACAAACAGTGTGAGCCGATGAACGTCACCGTGAAAGCGGGGAAAACGCAGTTTATTATTCAGAACCACAGTCAGAAAGCGCTGGAGTGGGAGATTCTTAAAGGCGTGATGGTGGTGGAAGAGCGCGAGAACATTGCGCCAGGCTTCACCCAAAAGCTGACGGCGAATTTGCAGCCGGGTGAATACGACATGACCTGCGGTCTGCTGACCAACCCGAAAGGCAAACTGATTGTGACCGGTGCGGCCACCAAAGATGCGGCGAAAGCCAATGCGTTGTTGAGTCTTGGCGAGGCGATTACCGCCTATAAAGCGTATGTCACGACGGAAACCGCACAGTTGGTGAGCGGCACGAAAGCCTTCACCGACGCGGTGAAAGCGGGTGATATTGAAAAAGCGAAAGCGCTGTATGCGCCGACGCGCCAGCACTACGAGCGCATTGAACCTATCGCGGAACTGTTCTCCGATCTGGACAGCAGTATTGATGCTCGTGAAGACGATTACGAGAAAAAAGCTGAAGATCCGAAATTCACCGGCTTCCACCGTCTGGAAAAAGCCCTGTTTGGCGACAACAGCGTCAAGGGGATGGACAAATATGCCGATCAGCTAAACAGCGATGT
>NZ_JBCNNS010000133.1:0-11545 GCF_039594335.1 Raoultella sp. | reverse complement strand
GGCCGTCACGCAGGGCACACAGCAACTGGAATTCGCCAAAGGCGGCAATCAGCGCCTCCGGCTCGGCCCGCTCGCGCAACAGTTGTAAATAGCGACCATATCCCGTCTGCGACTGCATTAACATGGCTTCATATTCTTCAGTCGTACTCAGCGGGTGCAGCGCAATATCCTCGAAGGCCTGGCGTAACGTCGCTCTGACGCCGTGGCGATCGCCGTTGTTCACGGCGCGGGCCAGGCTACCGATGCCGGAATGACTACCGAAACGATAGCTTTTCTGTAGCAGGCACAGGCTGTCACGCAGCGCGCCGGCAACCTCACTTTCACCCGCAGGTACCGGGTGACCGGTCAGCCTCTCCAGCTGCGCTGCACGCCCAACGGTATAGCCGGCATTGACCCAGGCACAAATATCCCCGAGCACCGCTCCGGCCTCCACTGACGCCAACTGATCGCGGTCGCCGAGGAAAATAACCCGCCCGTGTTCCGGCAAGGCATCAATCAGCCGCGCCATCATCGGCAGATCAATCATCGAGGCCTCATCCACCACCAACACATCGAGGTGCAGCGGATTGCCGGCGTGATAGCGCATCCGTTGACTACCGGGTTGAGCGCCCAGCAGACGGTGTAGAGTACTGGCTTCGGTAGGCAGCAGCGCCTTCTGCTCATCGGTTAGCGGCAGGCGGCGCAGCGCATCCCCCAACGATCCCGTCAATCGTGCCGCCGCTTTCCCGGTCGGCGCCGCCAGTCGGATGCGGCAGCGTGGTTGCCGGGTCGTCTGAATCAACGCCGCCAGCAGCCTGGCGACAGTCGTGGTTTTCCCAGTGCCGGGGCCGCCTGAAATCACCGAAATTCGGCGGGTCAACGCCACCGCAGCGGCAACTTTTTGCCAGTCGATCTCATCGCTGGCGGGGAACAGCGCATCCAGCGTTTGGGCTAACAGGGCCTCGTCAACATCCACCACCTGGTTAGCTTCGTTGAAGAAGTGGGCGACGGTCAGTTCATTCCGCCACATCCGGTTGAGATAGAGCCGGTCGCCGCACAGGACGATCGGCGTCGGACGTTCGCCGCCGCTGACCGCATCCGAGGCAAGCAGAAGCTCAGACCAGTCATCGGGGATGCTCGCATGCGCCAGCAGCAGTTCACGCAGTTCACTGGCTTTACCGCTGAACAACTCGTCCGTCCGCAGACGCGATATCGGCAGGCAAACGTGCCCTTCTCCGGCATCACGACTAAGCACCGCCGCCGCCAGTTTCACCGCCGGATGCGCATCTTGTGCCACCATCAGGGCAAACTGCACATCTAGTGGGCGCAGCATGCGCTGACTGGCCGCTTCCAGCAGCAGTTCATCCATTGTCATGACAGAACCTCCTGTACATCTCCGGCAAACAGCGCATCGAGACCGTCAATCAACGGCTGCACGGGACGGGTGGTGAAAATACCCTGCTCTCCGCCTTGTCCGTCCATGCCGCGTAAAAAGAGATACATCACGCCGCCGAAATGGCGTTCGTAGTCGTAATCCGCAATGCGGTGACGCAGGTAGCGGTGTAGCGCCAGACTATAGAGCTGGTACTGCAGATCGTAGCGGTGCGCCCGCATCGCCTGTTCCATCGCCTGCCGGGTATAGGCCTCGCGGTCTTCACCCAGCCAGTTCGATTTATAATCCAGCAGGTAATATCGGCCGTTATGGCGGAAAACGAGATCGATAAAGCCTTTTAACATCCCGCGGACCTGGCGGAAGTCGAGGGGCGGACAATCCGCGGAGAGTGGATCGTAGCGGCGAATCAACGCATCCAGACGCAGCGGATCCAGCGGCCGTTCGATCGGCAAATAGAAGGCCATTTCGACCTGCTTATCATTGGTGGAAAGCTGGTTCAGCGCAATCCCGGCGCCCGGCAACAGGGTACCTAGCACATCGTCCAGCCACTGCGTCAGCACCGGCGTCCACTGTTCACCGAAGCCGCCGGACTGCAGCTTTTCCGTCATCCAGTCAGCAGGTATCGGTTGGGTAAAGTCGAGATCTTCAAACAGGCTGTGCAGGAATGTCCCCGGCGATGCACCACGCGGAAACTGATGCGGTGTGAGCTGCGCTTCGGCGACGACTTCGCCGACGCCGACGGCGTCAACGTCAAGGCGCGGTAACAGATCCTGAGCCGCGCTCTGACCATGCTGCTGTAATCCGGAATAGCTGGTCACCCGCCAGTCATCGCTAACCTGACGCACAAGGCTCCTGGCGGACAGCGGCGGCAGCGTTTCCTGCGGCGCCTGCCATGGAGTGGCATCCGGCTCGGTGGGCATTTGCAGCGCGATATCCCCACAGCAGAAGGCTTGCAAACACGCGGCCAGTCCGGCGGCATCCATGGCTTCGCCGCCTTGTAGCAGACGTCCGAGCGCGCTCTGATGGAAATCGCTGGCGACGGCCTTGTCGCTGCGTCGGCTGCTCAACGGGGCAACACCGAGGCTACAGTGCCAGACCGCGCGGGTCAGCGCGACGTACAGCAAGCGTAAATCTTCCGCCAGGCGCTCCGCTTCCGCCAGTTCCAGACTGCCCTCGTCCTGACCAAGATCGAGCACCGCGGCAAACGAGTCGCGATCGTGATAAAACGCCTGATCCTGTTTACGGAAGCGAGCAATAAACGGCAGCCAGACTAGCGGGTATTCCAGCCCCTTCGATTTGTGCACAGTGACGATTTGCACCAGGTGCTTATCGCTTTCCAGGCGCATCTGCTGACTGGACGCGTTGCTGTCCGGTTCGGCGATATGCTGCGTCAGCCAGCGCACCAGCGCATGTTCGCTTTCCAACTGGCTGGCCGCCTCCTGCAGCAGTTCGCTGATATGCAGAATATCGGTTAAACGGCGTTCGCCGCCGACCGTCACCAGCAAGTTTTCCGCAATCTGCCGCGCGCTCATCAGCGCACGCAGCATCGGCATCACCCCTCGCTGGCGCCAGATTTGCCGGTAAACACTGAACTCTTCCACCAGCGCGTCCCACGCTCGCTCGTCCTGGTTGAGGCGTTCAATATCCCACGCATTCAAGCCGAATATCGATGTTGCCAGCGCGCTGCGTAGCGTATTTTCTCGTTCGGGTGCCAGCACCGCCTGCAGTACCCATAAAATCTCCTGCGCTTCCGGCGTGTCAAAAACGCTATCGCGGTTAGAGAGATACACCGACGGGATCGCCAGCGCACGTAAGGCATCCCGGATCAGCGAGGCTTCCTGACGGTTACGTACCAGAACCGTGATATCGGAGGCCTGAACCGGCCGGGCTGCATTGTCATCACGCCAGAGCATCGCGCGCCCCTGTTGACTGGCGCTTAGCCAGTCGCGAATTTGCGCCGCGCACAGTTGCGCCATATACGTCTGATAATCGCCGGATCCCACGGCCTCGCCCGGCATTAGCCAGATGTTCATTGCCGGCACCGCGTCGTTATCCACGGTAAAGCGCAGACCGTGGTTTTTCCCGGCCGGTTTGACCGGCAAGAAAGGGATCTCCCGGAACATAAAGGGGTTATCGCTCAAGCTGAACAGGCGATTAACGCTTTCAACCACCCCAGGAGCAGAACGCCAGTTGGTATCCAGCGTATAGTGCGCCGCCACGTCACCACGCGCTTTCATATAGGTGAAAATATCCGCGCCGCGGAAGGCATAGATCGCCTGCTTGGGGTCGCCGATAAGTAGCAGTGCCGTCTCCGGCTGCTGGCGCCAGATACGGCGGAAAATTCGGTACTGCTGCGGGTCGGTGTCCTGAAATTCATCAATCATCGCCACCGGGAAGCGCTGACGAATGGCGCTGGCCAGCGCTTCTCCACTCTCGCCGTGCAGCGCGTCATCCAGCCGGCTAAGCATGTCATCAAAACCGAGCTCGCCGCGCCGACGCTTCTCCCGCGCGACCGCTTCGCGGATCTCCACCATCGCCCTGGCAATAACCAGATCCGTCAGCGTCAGCGGAGAAGCCAGCAGCTCTTCAACCGCACTGAACAGCGGATGCACCGGCGGCTCACCGCCCGCTTTGGTTCGTTCATGTAAGAAGGCCTGGGAGAATTTCTCCAGTGCGTCAGGAAGCTGATAGCTGAGTGTCTCTTCCTCCGCCCAGGCGTTGATTTTCTCTATCCACTTTCCCTGGTTGCCGCGATTGAACTTGCGGCGGTCGAGACCGGAGCTCTCCAGCACGCCCTCAATCTCAGCAACCTGTTCCCGCCACCGTGTTTTCATGGCGTTAATACGCGCAATAATTTGCTGATGGCGTTCAGCCAGCGTCTCTTCTGCCGCCGGCGGGGATTTGAGCTGCGGGGCTTCTCCTTGCAACCAGCGATCGAGGGATTTCAACAGATCGCGCGGACCTTTCCACGCTTCATGAATGACGGCGGCGATCTCCCGCGGCAGCGGATAGCAATGTCGACGCCAGAAGTCAGCGCAGGCCTGGTAACGCAGCCGGGATTCATCTTCGATCAACTGCTGCTCAAAAAGCATGCCGGACTCAAAGGCATTGAGGCTCAGCATCCGCTGACAAAAGCCGTGAATGGTAAATACTGCCGCTTCATCCATCTGGCGTTCCGCCAGCAGCAGCGTATTCGCCGCCTGGCTCTTATCCGGAATTTCAGCCAGCAAAGCGCGATAGAGGGGATCGGTCGCGCTGTCGCGCAGACAGGCAATGCGCAGCTCGTGGATATTGCTGCGAATGCGGCCACGCAGTTCTTCGGTGGCCGCTTCGGTGAAGGTCACCACCAGCAGCTCTTCCACGCTGACCGCACGAGGAAAAGCCGATTCCCCGCCAAGCCCCAGCAGCAGCCGCAGGTACAGTGCGGCGATGGTAAAGGTTTTTCCGGTGCCCGCAGAGGCTTCTATCAGGCGCTCACCCGTCAAGGGCAAGCGCAGGGGATCCAGAGGCTCGGCGGTTGCGGTCATTCATTCTCTCGCATCAGGGGTAAGGATTTCTGCAATGCGCTGACGCTTTCCCAGACTTTGCCACCTTCAGGATGGACGTAATCGGCCTTGCCATTCTGGCTGCCGGAAATCTGGGACAATATCGCCATGCCTTGCGGAACCACCACCGTCTGATGGAAGAAATCGGCAAGTTTTTGCGGCGTCAGCAGTTTAATCTGAGCCACTACTTTATCACGTGAATCGAAGCGCATATTACCGCGATCGAAATCTTTGCTCAGCTGCGAGGCTTCTCCGCCCAGCGTTTGCGGCGCCTGAGTCATCTGGCTTATCACCGCCTGCTGGATTTGCGCAAACTCTGCCGGGCTCATCGCCCGCAGTTTAGCTTCCGCGGTCGGGAAGAATGCCTGGAAACGCTGCCAGAGGAAAGCGGGCTGTTTATCGCTGCTTTGCAACAGGAAGCCCATGCCCCACTGGCGCCCGACGTTCATCGGGAAAGCAAAGACCGCGTAGCCAAGCTGCTCTTCGGTGCGCAGCTGGTTATAGAACCACGGCTGAATAATCTGTCCGAGCAGGGAGCTGGCGGCGGAACTGCTGTATTCATCCACGTTCGGCGGGGCGAAGACGGCGGCCAGCGCCGAATCGGTGCTGTTACCCGGTTTTTCAAAAATCGCCAGCTGCTGACGGTTGATCAGGACGTCTTTGTTGCGACACCACTCATTGCCATCAGATCCCAGCTGCTGCTGGATCTGACGCGCCATGGCGGTGGACTGTTCGGCGGTGAGGTTGCCAATCACCAGCAGCTCCGGGCGCCCTTTCGCTTTCAGGTTGTCACGATAGGCCAGCACCTCTTTCAGGCTAATTGACGGCAGCAGCGCCCGCCGCTCCTCGCGCTGGAAATAGGGCACCTGGGACAACATCTGAACCGGCATGATCGCCTGGTCGTAGGCTTTGCCTTTGTCCGCCGAATCCATCATCTGCGCATACCAGGATTTAGCCTGCTCCAGCTGCTCTTCGGTCGGCGTATAGCTGAAATAGCCGTCCAGTAACGCGGTAAACAGCTTAGGCAGCCGCTGGGTGTAGCCATTGGCATTGACCATTAACCCGTTATTGGCGCCGGTTGAGAAGGAGATGCCGCCCACCGCCGCCTGGTTGCTGAGCTGATCGAGAGCGATGCCTGCCAGATAGTCATTCAGCGCGAACATGACCTGGCTACGGGCGCTGTCCATGGCCTGCGGATTACGCAGCACCAGCGAAACGTCAGCCTTTGGCTCGCTGGCGAAGAACTGACTGGGCGCATAGACCACCCGCAGCGTCGGCTCATCAACGATCAGCTGCGGATGCGGGTAGGCTTTATCGCTTTTAATCAGCGTAAAATCGTCAGGAATATACGGGTTCAACACCGGCAGCTTCAGGTCGATAGCGCTCGCCTTCTGCTGCCAGTCGCTAAAGGTCTGCGCGCTGATCTTGTCGACCTGATACGGCGCATTCACAAAGTAAGCGCTCTTGTTATGCGGTTCCTGCGGGCTGATATACCAGACGCGGGCATTTTGCGGCGTCATCATCGCCAGCCGCTCTTTAATCGCCTGCGGATCGTAGCGATCGGCAATGTTGACCACGTCCAACGCATGCTCCACCGGTACGCGAATCATGGTGTCCGCCAGCCATTCCACGTAATCCATATCGCGATTGATCGACGGATAGCGGAAATCAAGCGCCAGAACATGGGACAGCTCATCAAAATAGCGTTTGTCGATGCCCTGGCTACGCAATAAGTTAAGGTAGCTGAAAATCGCCGCCGCCACTTCATCACGGTGCGCCAGACCTTTATCGGTCAAGGTCGCCGAAATCGCCAGCACACCGCTGTTGCCGTTGACCACCGGATCGGAATCCGCGCGAATCCCTTCGACCAGACCTTGCTGCTGCAACCAGTCCGATAAGGTCCCCGGGCTGCGGTTGCCAATCATGTAGGTCACCAGCTCGTCGGTTTTGCTGCGGAATTGCTCGCTGTTATTATCAATACGGAATTCAACACGCAGCACTTTACGCGGCATTGCCGGGACGTAGTGAATGATGATGCCTTTTTGCGCATCGGTCACCACCGGTACGGTGATTTCCGGTTTGTTGATATTGTGGTTTGGCACCCGGCCATAGGTTTTTGCCGCGATGCTCGCCAGTTCCGGCAGTGGTTTGTTGCTGTAAATGACCGCCTTCATCAGATTTGCCGAGTACCAGCGGTCGCGGAAAGTATGCAGGGCATCGAGCACCGGTTTACCGGGCTTGTCGCTAAGCGTCTCAAGATTACCACCGGAAAAATGCGAAGCCGGGTGCGCCGGGTTAACCGTTTCTGCACTCACTTGCGCCATGCGCATCCCGTCACGGGTCCGCGCCATGGTCAGCTCGGCGTTGACCGCGTTGCGCTCGCGATCGGCATATTTTTTATCCAGCAGCGGAGCGGCAATGGCATCCGCCAGACGATCGACCGCGCCGTCAAGGGCATCATTTTCGACTTCAAGATAGAACGCGGTGCGATAAGGCGCGGTACTGGCATTATGGCTGCCGCCGTGCATTTTCAGAAATTCGGCGAGGCTGTCCGGCTGTGGATAATTTTGCGAGCCCATCAGCGTCATGTGCTCCAGAAAATGAGCCAGCCCCTGATGATCGACGGGATCCTGTAACGACCCCACGGGAACCACCAGCGCAGACAGAGATTTCACCGCCTGCGGATCGGAAACCAGGAGAACCACCATGTCATTATCCAGGCGAATGGCCTGATACTGTCGGGGATCTTTTTCGCTTTTACGAATGGTTTCCTGAATCGGTTGCCATCCGGTATCTGCCTGACTTAACGGCGCCCAGAGGGCAGCCAGTACTAAAATGACCTTGAACCATACACTGCGGGGCATTCACGAACCTCATCATTAACAAACTTTGCGCTGACAGCATCAGCGTTATGCACATCAGTCCGTGATTGGTTGCGCATAATAATTGAACACCTTAAACTGCGCAATTTTTATACTATTACAAATTTATTCGGGCTGATGGAAACGAAATATCGGCAACAGGTAGCGCTGTGTTTGCGTAATAATTTCTTCATAGTAAGCCGGTTCAAGCGTGCGCCAGAGGCGTTGATACCAGACATCCGTCCCTTCGCCACTGACCACCATATTGCCTTCATAGACCTGGAGAAATTTGCTACGCGCTTTTTGTTGCGTCTCTTCGTCTGTTAACATGACATCCTTTTCACCGTCATAACAGACTTTTAGCCACGCACCACCGCTTTCTGGCAGTAACAGCAGCGGTCTGGACATGCCTTGCAGGTAACCCTCGACCAGTTGCTCAAGATACGCTTTGGCCTGTTCCTGCGCCAGCGGCGGGAAACGCCATTCGCCTTCTTTGCGCACCAGCAGCCGGCTTTCACCGGTTCCGCCGCTAGCACAGTAGACAAGGTGTTCCAGCCAAAGTTGCATCCCCTGCGCGACGCTCAGCAGCGACGGCCGCCAGCGTAACAGGCCGTCAGATTGTACCTGCTGTAGCCATCCCGTAATGTTGACTCCGTTACATTGCAGATCGATTTCCATGTTTTGCCCCGGCTGGCGGCTGGCAATGACTCGCTCCGCAAGGCTCTGCATCTCCTGACGCTGCGCCTCCCAGGCCAGTTCGCCAAAAGCGCCAAAGGGCAGCTCTCCCGCGGCGCGGAAGCGCCGATACATCGTCGACGCATCCTGTTGTTCAATCAACGTATTCAGTAATTGCTGGTTCAGATGATAACGGTTAAGTCCTTCGAGGGTGAACGGCTCGTCATCGGGAATCTCACTCTCTTCGCAGCGGAAGTTAACCCGCAGGCGCTGCTGGAAAAAGGCGCGCACCGGGTGTTGCCAGAATCGCAGCAGCTGTTCAAACGGCAGCGTTTCGATAGCCAACGCTGGCAACGGCTGGATAAAGTCGCTATGCGCCTCTCCCTGATGGCTGGCGGCCGCCAGCCACTCCCGGGCATAGCTCTGATATTCATCATCACGGAAATTGGCCGCATCAAATGGCATCCGCGTATGCAGATGGGTGATATGGGCTTTGACACGTCGCTCGCTGGCGTCACAATCCAGCGCTTCATCCCCGGCCAGACAGTGGCTCTGGCCAATATAGTCCGCCAGTTCTTGCACCAGCACCGAAGGGTAGCGTTCGCTATTGTCCTGAATCGAGCGGCCGATGTAACTGATATATAATGTCTGTTCGGCGGACATCAGCGCTTCCAGGAACAGATAGCGGTCATCATCGCGACGGCTGCGGTCGCCGCGCTGCGGTTTCTGACTCATTAAATCGAAGCCCAGCGGCGCCAGCGTCCGCGGATAAACGCCGTCGTTCATCCCCAGCAGGCACACCACCTTGAACGGTATAGAGCGCATTGGCATCAGGGTACAGATGTTGATCGGTCCGGCGAGGAAGCGCTGGCTGATGCGCTGCTGGTCCAGCCGCTGCGCCAGCTCATCGCGCAATAAAGACAGAGGAACGGAGTGCTCATATTGTGCCTGGGCTCCTTCGCCAATCACCGCCTGCCATTGCTGTTCAATCAGCGCCAGCGCCGCTTCGGTGTCGCCGTCGGGCAGGAAAAAGTCATTTAGCAGTTCGCGACAAAGCGGCAGCCATTCCGCCAGCGGACGCTCCTGCACCAGCTTCCGGCGCCAGAGGTTAAGCTGCATCAGCAGCGAAGCCAGATTACCCACCAGCTCAGCGATCAGCCCGCTGGATTCATCATAGGGCAGGACCGACTGCCACTCCCCCTGGCTGCTGTCCATCGCATAGCCCAGCAGCATGCGCGTGAGGCCAAAGCGCCAGGTGTGTTGCCCGGTGGCGGGGAGATCCAGTTCGCGCACATTATCGTCATCCATTCCCCAGCGCACGCCGGATTCATTAACCCACTGACGCAGATAGCGCAGCCCTTCTTCGTCAATGTTAAAGCGCGCGGCGAGCACCGGAACATCAAGCAGAGCCAGGACATCTTCGCTGGCAAAGCGGCTGTCGGGCAGAGAAAGCAGCGTAATAAACGCCTGCAGAGCCGGATGCGATTCGGTGGCGCGCCGGTCGGAAATCGCCCACGGTAGCCAGCGTTCGCCGCTGGCGCTGCCGAATACCGCCTGAATGTAAGGGCTGTAGCTGTCGATATCCGCCACCATCACGATAATATCGCGCGGCGTCAGTTCAGGATTCTCCTCCAGCATCGCCAGCAGCCGGTCATGCAGCACCTCGACCTCACGCTGCGGACTATGGCAGACGTGGAGGGTCAGGCTACGATCGTCCAGAGCAAGCGGGCGTTTGCTGTGGCTGTGGGCAAACTCTTCGGCGCTTCGCCCGGCCACTGCGGCATTGCGCAGTTCGAGGATATCCGCCTGTAAATTATGCAGCAGATTATCCGGCGTTATATCGACAAAAGCGTCCAGCTCTTCATAATGTTCCAGCCCGGCCAGCAGATAGATATAGTCACGCCCCAGCTTCCCCCAGGAGGCGAGCAGCGGATTACCGACGTCCTGTTCCCCTGCATCGTTAAACAATCCCGGCGCCTGCCCGGTATCGCGAAACAGCGGGAGTTCGCGCGGTTCACGATGATGACGGCGCTGGCGTGACATCAATTTCGCCAGAAAGGCCGGGTCTTTTATATCGCCCCAGTAGTAACGACAGGGGTTGGTGAACAGCACATACACATCGACGTGCTTGCCCAGCGCCTGCAGCGCCTGCAGATAAACCGGCGGCAGCGCCGAAATCCCGCAAATAAAAACTCGCGAAGGCAACCCGGCCGGAGGTTCATCCGCCGCTTCCAGCGTGCTGATAAAGCGCTGGTACAGATTGGCGCGGTGCCAGAGCGGCTGCCCCAGCGCAGCGGTATGTTCGACCAGCGCCTTCCATAACGGCGCCTGCCACCGCTGGGCGTCGCCAAGGCCATCGACACGTTCATCAGCCTCCCAACGCATCAGCCATTCCGGGCGATAGACCAGATACTGGTCATAGAGGTCGGCTACCCGGGCTGCCAGTTGAAACAGTTTGCGCTTGTCGCTATCGTCACTGAGATAGCGGCGCAGTAGTGTAAAAGCCTCATCGTCAAGATGTTGCGGCAGCAGGGTCATCAGTTTCCAGCTCATGCTCTGCTTACTGAAGGCGCTTTCCCCGGGGATATCCGTCAGTACACGGACAAACATGTCCCAGATAAAGCTCGCCGGGAGCGGGAAGTCGATATTGGCGGCAATGCCAAACCGTTTTGCCAGCGTCATCTGTAGCCACTGCGCCATCCCGGTACTTTGCACCAGCACCATTTCCGGTTTGAAAGGGTCGTCCAGCCGCTGGCGCTCGACGACAAACTCCATCAACGCTTCAAGCACATCCAGACGGTTTGAGTGGTACACCCTTAACATATTCGCTCCTGACTACTGACTGACCGGGCAATGCAACCGGGTCATCTGCACCCGTTTATCAACGGGCATGGTGATCGTTACCGTGATGCTGACACATCTGGCCGCCGATGTCTGCAAGCGGGTGACGGCCCCGCCGGGTGGGATCTCCGGGGGGAGCATCTGGCCATAGCGCCACGCATCACGCCACAGCTGACGATATTGATTTAACTGGATAAAACCATTAGCCAGCCCACGCTGGTAGCCGCCAAGGGCGGTAACCACCATAACCA
>NZ_JBCNNS010000132.1:0-11479 GCF_039594335.1 Raoultella sp. | reverse complement strand
CCTGTCCCGGATTAATCTGGGCGACGGCTGTTTTTTTTCTGCCGCCGATCCGCTGATGTCCCTGTACCAGCAGAGAAATATAAATTGAAGACTCAGCCACCTGATGCGGGTCGAATATTGTTTCGTTTTTAGAACCCATTGCACTACAATAATCGCCGGAAATAGCAGATATGGTTTTATGGTGGGCAATAATCTCTGCCGGACGGCGGTTATTCACGACCTCAATGCCATAGCAGCTGAGGTTCTGCGATATTTGCTGATAGCGCTCTTCCGGCGCAATATCCGCTGCGCTTAATATGTGGGGAACGTACAGCGTCGTAGGTCTGGACATGATTGTTTCGTATCCCGGGCTGACACCAGCCAGGCTGGTCATTTTATCCACCTATTATAAGATTAATCTTAAAAAATACCAGCGGAGAGCCTGGTTTTTACGTGTCTTCATAGAGTTAGTTCTCAGGCGTCACCGCTGCTGATGTTACGACGATCGTTTTTCGGTATCCCTGTCGGCTTATTTTACGGCCCGCGAAATATAAAATAAAAACCCTTCATTACGGCGTAAATATTTTTATCAGTGCGTATAGCTGTTATTTAAAAAAGTGGCTTCAGTTTTTATCTCGGCGACGCGGGGAGCTCTGAATGAACGGAAATAGTATGAAAAATGCAGTGGACAGGCGGATAAAAACGATCGCAAGCTATAGCGCAAACCTTCAACGAGCGACGGGAATAACAGCGTATGCGTAAGAGTAAAATAATTGTTCTATCTTTGATGGTTATTTGTGTTTTATGTTTTGCAATTGTTGCTGTTTATTTTTTGCTGCTCAAAGACAATTTTGCCGAACCGGTTAACGAAGAAACCGAAGCCGCGGTTCTTAAGGTTGCCGGGTTAGTGAAAAATGGGCCAGCCGATGCGCAAACCCTGAGAACGCTATACCAGACGCGAGTCGTCACTCGTCGGTTGAATCTGGATAGCGGCCAGCTTTTACCGGCCGGAGTGCCGGAGGAGAGGCAGAAACGCTGCGTCGATCTTTCTCCGGCTCACGACCCGGCCCAGATCCGCCAGCGCTGTTCGCCGGTCGATATCTATCTGGTGCGTGATAAAAACAATAATATTCAGCAGATTATTTTACCGGTGTACGGCAAAGGCGCGAAATCGATGATGTACGCGCTGGTGGCCCTAGACCTCGATGGCCGTACGGTGAACGATTTGCTCTATTACCAGCAGAATGAAACGCCGCTGCTGGGCGCCAGAGTGGAGGACCCGCAGTGGCGCAGCCAGTGGGCGGGCAAAAAAATACGCGATCTGCAAGGAAATCCGGCCCTGAAGGTCGTTCAGGATAATCCGGGCCAGCACGATGTTTATACCGTGGATGGCATCAGCGGGGCGACCTTAACCTCAACCGGCGTCGGGAAAAGCATTAATTTCTGGATGGGCGAGCAGGGGTACGGCAATTTTCTGCGTCAGCTGCAGGACAACCCGGCGATATTAACGCAATAGTCTGCGCCTTATTTCCCCCCTCATCACGACGCCCTTCCGGCGTCGTATTTTTATCTCCCCACCAGGCATTGCGCCACCAGCTATCGAAGGGGCTATTTAACTGCTGAGAGATGGGGCAGTTAAACAGGCGATTCTTTGCAACAATTTACATAAATTGTCACCGTTTGACATTTTCATGATCTGCATCATGTCGCCGCGAGTAAAAAAAACAATGATAACCATTATCATTAATTGAAATGAGATGAATCATGCCCTGGGCTCGTCATTTTTTGCTGCTAATGCTGTTTAGCCTGCTGTTTAGCGCGTGCGCGATGGCACAAACCCACTATGCGCCTTATATCGAGGATATCGAGCAGCGGCTGGATAAAACCGCGCAACTGTATCAGCAGCAAAAAAATAACGAGGCGCGCCGGGAGGTGCAGGGCGCCTACTTTGAAGTATTTGAGAACCTCGAAGGGCCGATTCGCATCAATTTCTCGGCACGCAAAAGTTACGAGATGGAAAGCACCTTCGGCGATATCCGACGGATGATCGCCGACGGTAAACCGCTGCCGGAGGTCCAGTCGCGGATCGACGAGCTCAAAAAAGCGCTGCGTGAAGTTGAACCGGCCCTCGATGGAGGCCATCGGCTGGTGGCGGAAGAACAGCATACCGCCTTAAGCCGCGACGATATCGCTCTGCACTGGCAGAACAGTTTCCGCACCATCGACGATCTGCTGGCACAGGCGGTGAGCGCCTATCAGGCGGGAAATTTTAGCCAGTCCAGCCAGCTGGTACAGCAGGCGCACTATCAGGGATTTAAAAATTCTGAAATGGAAATGTCGGTGCGGCAAAACCGTTCGGCGAAAGCGGCGGCGGCGATTAACCAGCAGTTTACCGCTTTGATTGCCCTGACGACCCAGCCGGATCGGCTGAATGACGTCGCCTACCAGGTCACTGCGCTGCTTCAGGATCTGGAAGATATCCTGCCAGGCCTGCCGACCACTCGCGAGGATCAGCCGCTGAGCGCTCCGGCGGCGGCGGGCGCCGCACCAGTTGCCGATACCGCGCCGCGTGCCGATTGGGCAAGCGTGGCGAACGACATTAACCGCAGCGTTGATGCTGCGCTGGCGCGTTACCAGCGCGGGGAAGCCCAGGATGCGATTCTGGATATCCAGGATACCTACTTCGACCGCTTTGAAGCCAGCGGCATGGAGAACAAAACAGGCTCGCGCGATGCCGCCTTCAAAACCCGCCTTGAGGCCCACTTCACCCGCATAGTCAGCCTGATGAAAGCCGGCCAGTCGCAGGAAACGCTGGCGACCGAAGCGGCGGCACTGCGCGCGGATCTGCAGCAGGCGGTGACGATGCTGGGTGAGGGGGAAGAGACGCAGTGGAGCCTGCTGCTCTACAGCCTGTTGATCATCGTCCGCGAAGGGCTTGAAGCGCTGCTGATTGTGGCGGCCATCGTGGCGTACCTGGTGAAAAATGACCATCACGACAAACTGCCGTTGATTCGCCAGTCGGTCATCGTGGCGCTGATAGCCAGCGTGGCGACGGCGGTTATCTTCCAGCTGTTGTTTACCAGCTCCGGCGCCAGCCGGGAGTTGCTGGAAGGGATCACCATGCTGATCGCCGTGGTGATGCTGTTCTGTATGAGCTACTGGCTGCTGTCGAAAGTCGAAGCCCGCCACTGGAAGGCCTGGCTGGAAGGCAAGCTCAACCATTCGCTTTCCCGCGGCTCGCTGGTCGGACTGTGGCTGACCAGCTTCCTTGCCGTCTATCGCGAGGGGGCCGAAACGGTGCTGTTCTACTACGCCCTGATCGGCGATGCGCAGGGACTGCCCGGTCATCTGGCCATTGGCGCCGGGTTCGTCATTGGCTGCCTGGTACTGCTGGTCGCCTGGCTGATCATGCGCTACTCGGTGGTCCGTCTGCCGCTTAAACCGTTCTTCATGTTCACCGGCGGCTTCATGTACCTGATGGCATTCGTTTTCGCCGGTAAAGGTGTGCTGGAGCTGGTGGAGGGCAAATTGTTCCAGCCGACGTTGATCGGCGGGGTTCCGGAAATCAGTTGGCTGGGGATTTATCCCTATCTGGAAACCCTGACGCCGCAGGTGGTGTTACTGATTGCGGCGCTGGTCGCGCTGTGGATCATGCGTCGCCGCAGCCTGGTACCTGGCGAGAGTATCAAAAATAATGACTAACCATTTAAGATGAGAGGATTTGTCAGATGACCATTAAGAAGACCTTGATTATCAGCGCCATGGTGGGCGGAGTTTTTGCCGCTCCTGCGGCGCTGGCGTTTAAAGAGTATCCGGCCGGTGAGCCGGTCACCATGAATGAAATGGAGCTCGCCGCCGTCTATCTCCAGCCGATCGATATGGAGCCGCGCGGAATGGGGCTGCCGGCCGCGAAATCGGATATCCATCTGGAAGCCGATATTCATGCAGTGGAAGGGGGCAAGAACGGCTTTGGCGCGGGTGAATGGATCCCTTATCTGACCATCACCTACACTCTGGTCAATAGTGACACCGGCGAAAAACAGGAAGGGACCTTTATGCCGATGGTTGCCAGCGACGGCCCGCACTATGGCGCCAATATCAAAATGATGGGGGTCGGTAACTATAAAGTGACCTACCACATTGAGCCGCCGTCAAAAGCCGGGATGCACCGTCATACCGACAGCGAAACCGGCGTCGGCCGCTGGTGGAAACCATTTGATGTCAGCTATGAGTTCAAGTACGTCGGCCTGAACTAAGCGTCCGTCGCGCAGGAGGGGCAACAGTCTCCTGCGCTGTATTGCTGTCTGCGGGTTGAAGCCATCCGCCGTACCGGGTCGAAGTCATGAGTTATTTTTTCGTCTCCACGCTACAGGTCTTTTTCTGCATCGCGCTGCTCTCGTCGGCGCTTTGGGCGCGCGGTGCGCCTCCGGCGTTACGCCCTCTGGTCTGGACGCTGCTCGCGGCACTGGCCGTCGGGCTGTTGGCTGGACTGTTTATTCGCGGCAGCCAGACGCAACAATTGCTGCTGGTCGGCGGAGAAATGCTGCTTTCACTGCTGTTTATCCTCAGCTTCTGGTGGGCCGGGCCGCGCCTGCGCTACCTCTGGCAGGGGATCCTCGTGGCAGGCGCCGCTCGTCACTGGGCGCGAGATCCTAATCTCGGCGGACTGACCTCCACGCACGTGCTGAATACCGATCTGCTGCTGAATCTGACCGCGATCGCGCTGGCCTTCGCGCTCCTGTGTCTTGCTGCGGCGCTCTGCGTCATGCTGCTGCGGCGGATGCGCTGGTTGTACTGGCCGCTGACGATATTGTTGGTGATCCTGCTGTGGCTACCGCTGTCCGGCACGTTACTGCTGCTGCTGATGAAGTTGCAGATCGTCCCGCTGCTGAAGCCGCTGCTCAGTTTTGTTGCCAAAGTGACCAACAACGCAGCGCTGTATAACTGGCTGGCCGTCGCGATGCTTCTGCTGTTGAGCCTGTGTGGGCTCCCGGCGATCCGCCGTTACAGCCTGGCGGTGAAGATGGCTGACGAACCGATTGCCCGGCGGCTTGCACAGGCTGAACGCCGGGGGGCTATTCGCCTCGGGTTAACCACCGCCTGCTGCGCGCTGGCGATCCTCGGCGGTCAGCTCTGGTGGGATCTGGTGGCCTCGCAACCACCGAGGCTGTCGGAAGCGCAGCCGGTGACCCAGGCCGCCGATGGCCGGGTGCACATTCCCGTCGCCCAGATTCGCGACGGCAAGCTGCATCGTTTTGTCTGGGTGGCGGATGACGGTAAAGCGGTACGCTTTTTTATCATTAACCGCTATCCCGACAAATTACGCTTCGGCGTGGTGTTCGACGCCTGCCTGCTGTGCGGCGACCAGGGCTATGTTATGGAAGGAAACCAGGTGATCTGCGTTGCTTGCGGAGTGCATATTTTTATTCCCTCCATTGGCAAAGCCGGCGGTTGTAATCCGGTGCCGATTGATGACTGGCGCAACGATGAGAGCGAGCTGACGATACCCGCTGCGGCGCTTGCTGCGGGAGCCAACTATTTCTCTACCGTATTGACCATCAAAGTCATCGATCCGGTGGATGGGTCGACCCTGACCAACACCGCGGCTGAGTATAAATACAGCTACGGTGGAAAAACCTGGTTCTTCGCCTCAGAAGCGAACTATGACCGTTTCCGTCGAACCCCCGCCGCGTTTGCCCCCGGCGCCGTGGAGGAGGAGTAGCAATGCTGTGGCGAATGATCTACCAGTCGTGGGGACGTAATCTGCGCCGCAAATCGCTGGCGGTGTTAACCGTGTTTCTGGCCACCAGCCTGATCTCGGCGCTGCTGGCGGTGTCCATCGACATTGGCGATAAAATGTCCCGTGAGCTGAAATCGTACGGCGCCAATATCCTGATTGAACCGGCGGGGCAGGCCGCGCTTCCCGCTTTATTTAGTGAGCAGAGCAACCCCCTGGCCAGCGACGACTTCCTTGATGAGGCCGAACTGCCTAATATCAAAGATATTTTCTGGCGCAACAATATTGTCGGTTTTGCCCCGATGCTCAGCGGAGAAGTGAAGGTGGATGGGCATGATATTCGGGTGCTGGGCACCTTCTTTAATCAGCCGGTTACGATACCTGACGAGGAGGGCTATGCGACCGGGCAGCGCGCCGTCAGCCCGTTTTGGCAGGTCACCGGTCGCTGGCCGCAGGAGCCGCCGGGGGCAGAGGCGCAGACGCTCGTCGGACATGCCCTGGCGCGTAATTACGGCTGGCATCCCGGCGATCGCCTCCGCTTACAGGTAGGGGAGACGGCGGTGACCGTCACGGTCAGCGGCATTTTATCCAGCGGCGGCGATGAGGATACCCAACTGGTGATGCCACTGGGCGTGGTGCAACAGCTGCTGGGTCTGGCGGGGAAAATTCAGGCGATTCGCGTGTCGGCGCTGACCGTACCGGAAAACGAGCTCTCAAGGCGGGCGCGCGAAAACCTCGAGGCGCTGAATGCCGAAGAGTATGACCTGTGGTACTGCACGGCGTACGTGTCATCCATTGCTCATCAGCTGGAGGAGGCCATTTCCGGCGCCGAGGTGCGTCCGGTCTGGCAGGTGGCGGCATCGGAAGGGGTGGTGATCGATAAAATTCAGCTGCTGATGGCGGTGGTCACCCTCGCCGCGCTGGCCGCGGCGGCAATGGGTATCGCCTCGTTGATGACCAGTACCATTATGGAGCGCGCCCGGGAGATTGGTCTGATGAAGGCGCTGGGCGCACGGCAGTGGCAAATTCTGCTGCTGTTTTATCTTGAGGCGGCGCTCGGCGGGCTGCTCGGCGGGGCGCTCGGCTGCATTGCCGGCTGGGGACTGGCGAAGATCATTGGTCTGATGCTGTTTGCCATGCCGCTTGATTTTGCCTGGGTGGTGGTGCCCTGTGTGCTGGTGATTGCGGTGCTGATTGCGCTTGTCGGGACCTGGTTTCCGGCGCGACGCATTGCCCGGCTTTACCCTGTGGAGGTGCTATATGGCCGCTAAGCGCGACATGTTGTGGTTACTGGTCTGGCGAGCGCTGCGCCTGCGCTTACAGCGGGTGAGCGTGGTCTTTGCCGCGCTGGCGGTCGGCGCCACCATCGTGACTGCGCTCTCCGCGGTGTGGTTCGACATCAACAGTAAAATGAGCGAGGAGCTACGGACCTTCGGCGCGAATTTTTATATCGGACCGGCCCACGGCACCCGGATGCCACAGCCGGAGCTGCAGGCCATTCTCGACGCCGCACCGCAGGGGCTGATTCATGGCGCCAGCCCCTGGCTATACGGCACAGCGCGTACTGAACTGGAAAAAGTGGTGATGGCCGGCGTGTGGTTTGAGTCGCTGCAAAAGCTGGTGCCCTACTGGCAGGTCAGCGGCGACTGGATCGGCGTCAGTTTTGACGATCGCAACGCCATGATAGGCGTGAAGCTGGCTCAGCGGCTGGCGCTGAAGGTCGGCGATAGCGTAACTCTGGTCGATCATCAGCGGCGTAAAAAGCTGCTGGTCAAGGGGATCGTCGAGGCTGGCGACGCCACCGATAATATGCTGATTGTTAGCCTCGATGTCGCTCAGGATTGGCTGCAAAAGCCCGCTACCATCAGTCACGGTCTGCTGAGCGTCAGCAACGATCTCGGCCAGGTGGAGCGCTATGCCGGTCAGCTACAACAGCGCTATCCCGACCTCGAGATTCGTCCGGTACGTAAAGTCTCGGCAACCGAAGGCCAGGTGCTGGAGAAAATCAAAGGGTTGATGGGGCTGGTGTCGCTGGTGATCCTCGCCCTGTCGTCACTGTGCGTGAACACCACGCTGATGGCGATTGTCGGCGAACGCGCCCGCGAATTTGCCTTGCAAAAAGCACTGGGTGCCGGTAACGGCGACATTATCCGCCAGATGCTGCTGGAAACCAGCATCATCACTCTGGCGGCGGTGGTCTGTGGCTGGGGGCTCGGTTATCTGCTGGCCCAGCTTCTCGGCCTGACTGTTTTCAACGCCACCATCGCGCTGCGCCTGCCGGTGCTGCCGATTACCCTCGTGCTGTCTTTACTGGTTGCCCTGTTGGCGGCCATTGTTCCGGTGCGCCGCGCGGTCAGCCTCGAACCGGCGAAAGTGTTGAAAGGAGAATAACGCCATGACCGTCACGCCTTTGCGTCAACTGGTGATTGAAACCCGTCATTTATATAAACAATTTGGTGAGGTGACCGCGCTGGAAGACATCAATCTGCGCATTGCCCATGGGGAGTTTGTCGCCATCATGGGGGCCTCTGGCTCCGGGAAAACGACGCTGATGAACATCCTGACCTGTCTGGATACAGCCAGTGAAGGACAAGTTATCCTCGACGGGACCGACGCCGCGGCGCTGGATGAGGAAGGGCGCCGCCGTTTCCGGGCGCAGAAGATTGGTCTGGTCTTTCAGCAGTTCCACCTGATCCCCTTTCTGACGGCGTTGGAAAACATCATGCTGGCGCAGCACTACCACAGCGTGGTTGATGAAGCCGCCGCCAAAGCGGTTCTGGCGCAGGTGGGGCTTGAGCATCGTATGACCCATCTCCCCAGCCAGCTTTCCGGCGGGGAGCAGCAGCGGGTCTGCATTGCCCGGGCGCTGGTCAATGAGCCGCCGGTCATTTTTGCCGATGAACCCACCGGCAACCTGGATGAAGAGAACGAGCAGCGGGTGCTGGATCTGCTTACCGACTTACACCGCCAGGGGCGCACCATCGTGATGGTGACCCACAACCCGGCGCTGGGGAAATTCGCCGATCGGATCGTGCGCCTCCAGCATGGCAAATACCTCGGCGAGGAGCTGAACGCCCATGCGCATGCCTGACGTGATGATGTTATTGCTGCTGATACTGCTTCTGCCTGCGGGGTGTAAAGAAGAGAAGCTGGCGCGCGGGGAAACGGCGCCAGCGCTGGCGACCTTTGATTTGCAGGGGCAACCTGCCGGTCTTGAACGTTGGCGGGGGAAAGCCATTTATCTGAATTTCTGGTCCGCGGGCTGTGGCGGCTGTCTGGCGGAAATGGACACCCTGCAGGCCTTAAGCCAGCGCTGGTCGGATAAACTGGTGGTGGTGGGCGTCAATACTGATGCTGAACAGGTGGATATCGCGCCGCTACTGGCGAAACACGGCATCAGCTATCCGGTCCTGCGCGATCAGCTGAACATGACCCAAGAGCGTTATCAGGTGATTGGGACGCCGACCTCGGTACTGATCGACGCGCGTGGGCGCGTGTTAGGACTGCATCAGGGATGGCGAAAACCCGCGGAGCTGCAGGCGGTATTCACCCGGCTGGCGCAGCAATAAGCGAGACTCCCGGGCGTGGGCCCGGGAGTCTCCGTCGTCTGTTTCAATCCAGCAGTGAAGGATCGGCATCAATCATCATCTGCTTCATTTCGGCGAAGTGCTGCCGGGAAAAATCGGCGATTTTCTCCCAGTCCTGGGCCGTTTTCTCCGCCACCTCAGCGGACAGCACCTTCAGCGGCTGGCCGGTTGACCACGCGGTGACCAGAATTTGACAGGCCCGTTCCAATGTCCATATATCGTCAAACGCCTCTCCGATGGTCGTGGCGGTAACCAGCACGCCATGGTTGCCCATCAGCAGGCGGCGTTTATCCGCCAGCAGCCCGGCCAGTCTCGCGCCTTCGGCAACGGTGTCCGCCATACCGCCGTACAGCGTATCCACCGCGACGCGATTAAAATAGCGCGCGCTATTCTGATCGATCGGCAGGATCTGCGGATTCTCCAGGCAGGCGATGCTGGTGGTATAGATCGGGTGCAGGTGCAGCACCACCCGTACCTCCGGCAGCCGCCGATGAATCTGGCCGTGGATCGCCCATGCGGTGGCGTCCACGTCCGGCCGCTGCGCGGTCGCTTCATCATCGGCATCCAGCAGCAGCAGGTCGCTGGCGCGGATCCGCGAGAAGTGTTTCCACTTCGGATTCAGCAGAAACTTTTTGCCGTCCGGCGACAGGGCTGCACTAAAGTGGTTGGCGACCGCCTCGTGCATGCCGAGATGCGCGATGATACGAAACGTCGCAGCCAGATCGATCCGCGTTTGTTCTTCGAAAGAGTAAGCCATGGCGTTACTCCGCTTTCGGCATCAGGGTTTTCAGATCCTCTTCCGTCGGCGGCTGGAAATTGTATTTTTTCAGCAGCGCCGCATATTCCGGCGTGGCGCTGAATTTTTTCAGCCCCTCCTCAAGGGCGCTCTTCACTTCGCTGTTGCCTTTTTTGATGCCAAAGCCGTTCAGTACCGGATAAATTAAGGTATCGGAAGAGATAACGATCCGGTCCCCCAGCTTCTCAACGACGCCACGCGCCACTGCCGCATCGGTAATCTGCGCCTCTACCGCCCGCGACAGCAGCGCCTGGGTGGTTTGCGGATCGGTACTGTACTCGCTCAGCTTAATGGGTGGCAGACCTTTCTTCACGCAATAGTCCGCCGACAGTTTTTGCAACTGCGCCAGCCAGGAGGTTGCTCCCATTGAGCCGATTTTATGGCCGCAGAACTCTTCCGGCGTCTTGGGCTGATAGCTGGCGCCCTTAAGCGCGAGGATCGATTCACCGCTTTTCAGGTACGGCACCATGTCAATCACCTTCACGCGTTCGGCGGTGATATACATCGAGGAGTTGGTTATATCGAACCGCCCGCCCTGCAGACCAGGGATCAGATTAGGAAAGCGGGTATCTGTATTCACCGCCTCGCGACCGAGGGTTTTGGCCACACCGGCGAGAAACTCAATATCAAACCCGGCCGGTTTGTTGTTTTCCATATATTCATAAGGATAAAAGGTCATATCCGAACCGGCGGTAATTTTCCCCGGCTGCAGGAACGCCGCAAAAGTGCTGAACGAGGTCAGCGCGCCAGCGGAACAAAGAAGCAGAGCATTAAATCGTTTCATAAAAACCTCCAGGGGATGACATTACATGCTGGCAAGATCGTGGCCGGCCTGCTGAACAAAGAATGAGGCGCCGCGTGGCTTCTGCGGCAAACGTAGCTGGTTGGCGGCGCTGCGCACCAGGCCGCTCTCCACACCGGCCACCAGTTGACCCGCGTGCTGGCTTGGCAAGGGGTTTTCACCAAAGGGCAGGGCGTCCTCGGCGGCGTAAACGCTGATAAACAGCGTCCGTGGCAACTCGGTTTGATTGGGGCTCGAGGCGTGAAGCAGGCGGGTATGCATAAAGCACACCGAGCCTGACGGGCCAAAGCAGGCTGCGGGCTGCTGGCAATGCGCGGATACCACCTCGTCGTCAACCGAGCCGGTAAAACGCCCGTCCTGCCAGTGGGACCACAGCGGCCCCTTATGGCTCCCCGGCACCACGTTCAGCGGACCGTTTTCCGGCGTGACGTCGCTGATCATCAGCAGGGCAGTGATGATGTCGTCATTGCTGTGCGGTGTGAACAGAAAATCCTGATGCCATTTCACCTGTGTCGCGGTAAACGGCAGCTTGGAGTTGATTTTGCTGTGATGAAAACGGGTGCCGCTGCCACCGATTA
>NZ_JBCNNS010000131.1:0-11641 GCF_039594335.1 Raoultella sp. | reverse complement strand
GGTTTTGGCTCTGCCTTATTGTCATTGGATTTAAATCTTACAGAACTGGCAGAGGCTTTTTTTTAAGGATTTTGGTACGCCTCTATGGGGCGAAATCAATGCCGCCTTCTATGAAGGCGGATTTTTACTTCCGGTACAGCACTTTGATGATGTGGTAACCGAACTGCGTGTGCAGCGGGCCGGTCGGCTCCAGCTCAGGGCAGGAGAAGACGACCTTATCAAATGCCGGAACCATCTGGCCCTGTTTGAATTCCCCTAAATGACCGCCCTTTTTACCCGACGGACAGGTGGAGTGCTTCTTCGCCAGCTTCTCGAAGTCGGCGCCGTTTTTGATCTGCTCCAGCAGGTCGAGTGCCAGTTTCTCTTCTTTTACCAGAATGTGCATTGCTGCCGCTGTTTTAGCCATGATCGTGCCTTGATAGGTTTATAAATCAGGTGGCAATATTAGCATGCGCTAGCGGCGATACAGCACCTTAATGATGTGATAGCCAAATTTGGTTTTGACTGGCCCGTAGGGTTTCAGCAGCGGGCAAGTGAAGACCGCGTTATCAAACGGTCCGACCATCGTCCCCTGCTTGAACTCGCCTAAATCTCCGCCGTTACGCCCGGAGGGACAGCGTGAATAACGCTTCGCCAGATGATCGAAGCTGATGCCTCGCTCCAGTTTGGCGAGGAGCTCCTGGGCCAGCTTCTCTTCTTTTACCAGGATATGCAGGGCTGCTGCTGATTTTGTCATTGTTTTGTTCTCTGGATGACCGGTGTTACCAACACTTTACCATTAGCCGGTAAATCTCCAGCCGGCTTTCTGCTACAATCCCCACCCCGTTCGAAGATTGAGCAAGACTCCCATGCGTTTAAACCCTGGCCAACAACAAGCCGTCGAATTTGTGACCGGACCGTGCCTGGTGCTGGCGGGCGCCGGCTCCGGTAAGACCCGCGTTATCACCAATAAAATCGCTCACCTGATCCGCGGCTGCGGCTATCAGGCGCGTCATATTGCGGCGGTGACCTTTACCAACAAAGCGGCACGTGAAATGAAAGAACGTGTCGGACAAACGCTGGGGCGCAAAGAGGCGCGGGGCCTGATGATTTCCACCTTCCATACTCTGGGGCTGGATATTATTAAGCGTGAGTATGCTGCACTGGGGATGAAATCTAACTTTTCTCTGTTCGATGATACCGACCAGGTTGTGCTGCTTAAAGAGCTGACCGAAGGGCTGATCGACGACGATAAAGTCGTGTTGCAGCAGCTGATCTCGACGATCTCCAACTGGAAAAACGATCTGCAAACCCCGGCACAGGCCGCGGCGGGCGCAAAGGGCGAACGGGATCGGATCTTTGCCCACTGCTATGGGCTCTATGATGCCCATATGAAGGCCTGCAACGTGCTGGATTTTGACGATCTGATCCTGTTGCCTACCCTGCTGTTGCAGCGCAATACCGAGGTACGTGACCGCTGGCAGAATAAGATTCGCTATCTGCTGGTGGACGAATATCAGGATACCAACACCAGTCAGTATGAGATGGTGAAGCTGCTGGTGGGGCAGCGTGCGCGCTTTACCGTCGTTGGCGATGATGACCAGTCGATCTACTCCTGGCGTGGGGCACGGCCACAGAACCTGGTCTTGCTGAGCCAGGATTTCCCGGCGCTGCAGGTGATCAAGCTGGAACAGAACTACCGTTCTTCCGGGCGCATACTGAAAGCCGCTAACATCCTGATTGCTAACAACCCGCACGTCTTCGAAAAACGCCTGTTTTCCGAGTTGGGGTATGGCGTAGAACTTAAAGTGCTTTCAGCGAACCACGAAGAACATGAAGCGGAAAGGGTGACCGGGGAACTGATCGCCCACCACTTCATCAATAAGACACAATATAAAGATTACGCCATCCTCTACCGCGGCAACCATCAGTCGCGGGTCTTTGAAAAGATGTTGATGCAAAACCGCATCCCGTACAAAATTTCGGGCGGCACGTCGTTCTTCTCGCGGCCCGAGATTAAAGACCTGTTGGCCTATCTGCGCGTGCTGACCAACCCGGATGATGACAGCGCCTTCCTGCGTATCGTCAATACGCCAAAGCGCGAAATTGGCCCGGCTACCTTGCAAAAGCTGGGTGAGTGGGCGATGACCCGTAACAAGAGTTTGTTCACCGCCAGCTTTGATATGGGTCTCAACCAGACGCTAACCGGTCGTGGCTATGATGCGCTGACCGGCTTTACGCAATGGCTGGGTGAAATTCAGCGTCTGGCGGAGCGTGAACCGGTCGCTGCGGTGCGCGATTTGATTCGCGGGGTGGATTATGAATCCTGGCTGTATGAGACTTCCCCAAGCCCGAAGGCCGCAGAAATGCGGATGAAAAACGTCAATCAGCTGTTTAGCTGGATGACGGAGATGCTGGAAGGCAGCGACATAGACGAGCCGATGACTCTGACTCAGGTGGTCACCCGTTTTACCCTGCGCGATATGATGGAGCGCGGCGAGTCCGATGAAGAGTCGGATCAGGTGCAGTTGATGACTCTGCACGCCTCGAAGGGGCTGGAGTTTCCTTACGTCTACCTGGTGGGCATGGAAGAGGGGCTGTTGCCGCACCAGAGTAGCATCGATGAAGACAACGTGGATGAAGAGCGCCGCCTGGCGTACGTCGGTATTACCCGCGCGCAAAAAGAGCTGACCTTCACGCTGTGTAAAGAGCGCCGCCAGTACGGAGAACTGGTGCGCCCGGAGCCCAGTCGTTTTCTGTTGGAGCTGCCGCAGGATGACCTGATCTGGGAGCAGGAGCGCAAAGTTATCTCGCCGGAAGAGCGGATGCATAAGGGGCAGGCCAATGTCGCCAATATTCGGGCGATGCTGGCAAAAGCGAAAGGAAAGTAATTCGACCACGTATCCCCCGGTGGTGCGCACCGGGGAGATTTTAAGGAAATCGCCGGTTATCAGGCGGAATTAAGCCACCTCGAGGGTCCAGTGGACGTAGCTTTGCCACTGGCACTCCTGCTCGACCAACTCCCGACCCAGAGGATGACTTTCCAGCCACCCCTCCGGCAGCGTCAGCACCAGCTTCTCGTGTTCGACGGTCAGTGAAATGGCCGGCAGCAGATCGTCGCGACGGCGGCTGGCAAAGAGGATCGCCAGACGCAGCAGCCGACACAGGTGCTCAGCAACCCGTGGCTTCACCGCATTTTGCTGATGGAGAGAGGAGAGGTCGATGGTATTCGTCTGGTTGAGCAGCAGCGTTGCGAGCAGTTTTTTCTGCGCTGGCGTGAAGCCGGGGAGATCGAGGTTGCTTACCAGATAGGCGGCGTGCTGCGGGGCGCGTTTAAAATCGACGCTCAGACCAATTTCGTGCAGCTCGCAAGCGCTGACGAGCAGATCGCGGCTGAGCGATTCCAGCTCCCAGGTATCGTTCAGCTGATTCACCAGATGTGCTGCGAGTTGAGTGACGCGCTGGGCCTGCTCGGTGTCGATCATAAAGCGGCGTTGAATATTGCGCAGCGTGCGGCTACGGATATCCTGATCGACGGACAAATGCAGCATGCCGTAAACCAGGCCTTCACGGAGTGCACCGCCCGCGAGGGTCATACACTGAATATTCAGTTCGCTGAAGATGGCGATAAGTATGGCCAGCCCGCTGGGGAAAACCAGAGCGCGTTCTAAGGTTAAGCCTTCGATTTCCAGCTCTTCCAGACGCCCGCACTGAATTGCACGCTGCTTGAGCTGCTGCAATTTAGCCAGGGTGATACGCTCGTCCATTCCCTGCGCCATCATGATTTCCTGCAGGGCCTGAACGGTACCGGATGCGCCGACGCAGACTTTCCAGCCGTGGTAATTCAGGATGTCAGTAATCGGACGCAGAACTTCCCGAGCCGCATTTTCTGCCAGATCGAAGTTTTCTTTTGTCAGGTTACGATCGGCGAAGTAGCGCTCCAGCCAGGTGACGCACCCCATCGACAGGCTAAAAAGAGAGGTGGTCTGTGCCCCCGTGCCAGTCACCAGTTCGGTACTGGCGCCGCCGATATCGACAACCAGGCGCCGGTCTTCGCCGCCGGTCGTATGTGCAACGCCTTGATAAATCAGTCGTGCTTCTTCTTCACCGCTGATCACCTGCACCGGACAGCCGAGAATTTCCCGGGCTTTTGCCAAAAACTCGTCGGCATTGACGGCCAGGCGCAGCGTAGCGGTCGCCACAACGCGAATTTGAATGGGGGGGATATCCTGCAGGCGTTCGGCAAACAGACGCAGACATTGCCATCCACGCTCCATCGCTTCCACGGAGAGCGTGTTATCGCTGTTCAGGCCAGCGGCCAGACGTACTTTGCGCTTGATGCGGCTAAGCGTCTGGATGCTCCCGGCCACCTCGCGTACAACCAACATATGAAAGCTATTTGAACCAAGATCGATAGCTGCATAAAGCGAGGTGGAACTGAGCATAGATTTATTTAACCTGAACGACGACGGTTACGAGGTGGACCGCTGCGACGCGGGCCATTGCCAGTGCGCGGGCGCGTCAGGCGCAGCGGCTTCGGCAAATCTGTCATAAGTGCATCTGGGTTGTACTTGCTGACTGGAATAGAGTGACCGGTGTAGGTCTCAATCGCCGGAAGATTCAGCGCGTACTCTTCGCAAGCCAGGCTGATAGAGTGACCGCTGGCGCCCGCGCGACCGGTACGGCCGATACGGTGGACGTAATCTTCACAGTCGTCCGGCAGGTCATAGTTAAAGACGTGCGTTACGGCCGGGATATGTAGACCACGTGCAGCAACGTCAGTCGCCACCAGAATGTCGATATCGCCACGGGTAAACTCTTCAAGGATCCGCAGGCGTTTTTTCTGTGCAACGTCGCCGGTTAACAAGCCGACGCGATGGCCGTCCGCTGCCAGGTGGCCCCAGATATCTTCGCAACGATGTTTAGTATTGGCGAAAATAATGGCGCGATCCGGCCACTCTTCTTCCAGAAGCGTCTGTAGCAGGCGCATTTTCTCTTCGTTGGAAGGATAGAACAGCTCTTCTTTAATCCGGTGACCCGTTTTCTGTTCCGGCTCGACTTCAACATATTCGGCGTTGTTCATCTGTTCAAACGCCAGTTCGCGAACACGGTAAGAAAGGGTTGCGGAGAACAGCATGTTCAGACGCTGATTGGTCGGCGGCATGCGACGGAACAGCCAGCGGATATCTTTAATAAAGCCGAGATCGTACATGCGATCGGCCTCATCCAGCACGACGACCTGAATCGCACCAAGGTTAATGTGATTCTGTTTGGCATAATCGATAAGACGACCGGTGGTGCCGATCAGAATATCAACGCCGCTTTCCAGCACTTTCAGCTGTTTATCGTAGCCATCGCCGCCATACGCCAGACCCAGCTTCAGGCCGGTGGCCGCAGCCAGCGGTTCTGCGTCAGCGTGAATTTGTACCGCCAGCTCGCGCGTCGGCGCCATGATCAGCGCACGCGGTTGGTTTACCTGGCGGTCAGCGTTGGCCGGGTGAGAAAGGAGATAATGAAACGTTGACGTCAGGAACGCCATCGTTTTTCCGGTACCGGTTTGCGCCTGCCCGGCGACATCACGACCTTCCAGCGTTAGCGGAAGAGCGAGTGCCTGAATGGGCGTACAATTATGAAACCCTTTCTTTTCAAGGGCTTCAATCACTGCCGGGTGCAGGGCGAAGTCGGAAAACTTCTGTTCTGTTAAATGTGTTTTGCTCATAGTGTGGTAGAATATCAGCTAACTATTGCATTAAGAAAGCGTATCCGTTGAAATAACGTCAACCTTTCGTTGGCTATACGCGAAATGACTTAAGATGCATCTACGGCAACCTGATGAATCCTCGAAAGCTTAGACTACTGAGCGAGTCGAGGAGGATTAATCTACCGGAAACGGTTTGAAGGTGGTTTGCTTTGGCTCCTGCAAGACGACATCCATGAGGGATCGGATCGCGCAGTTGCCAGTAAAAGAGGTATCCTGAAAAATAACGTGTATAACGTAGCATCGGCACGTCGTTGATGTTTGCGACACCAACACACCAGGCTTATTCCTGTGGAGTTAAATATGAGCGATAAAATTATTCACCTGACTGACGACAGTTTTGACACGGACGTTCTCAAGGCTGACGGGCTAACCCTCGTCGATTTCTGGGCAGAGTGGTGCGGTCCGTGCAAAATGATCGCCCCGATTCTGGATGAGATCGCTGAAGAGTATCAGGGCAAACTGACCGTAGCTAAACTGAACATCGATCAGAACCCGGGTACTGCGCCGAAATACGGTATTCGCGGCATCCCGACTCTGCTGCTGTTTAAAAACGGCGAAGTCGCGGCAACTAAGGTCGGCGCACTGTCTAAAGGCCAACTGAAAGATTTCCTCGACGCCAACCTGGCGTAAGCAGTTTGCCATTCCGGCGTCCGGGTTCCTATTTTTAGCGGAACTCTGGACGCCCGGCCAGAGTCGTGCTAAGTTAACTTCAGACTTCGTTTTAAACATACCTTATTGTTTGAATCTTGTTTTACCCGAAGCGTCCCGCAGAAATTGCGCGAGAGGCTACAAATTCCGGGCTTTTCACTCATTCAGTTTTGTCGTTCCAGCTCTGCGTTCTTTCCTGTGACCAGGCAACGTACAGGCACGAGATGAAGGCCGTTAACAGGCATGGATGTTCCTGCCATACCATTCACAACATTAAGTTCGAGTTCTACCCCGAGTTTAAGAACCCACACCATTATGAATCTTACCGAATTAAAGAATACGCCGGTTTCTGAGCTGATTACTCTCGGCGAAAATATGGGGCTAGAAAACCTGGCCCGTATGCGTAAGCAGGATATTATTTTTGCCATCCTCAAGCAGCATTCGAAGAGTGGCGAAGATATCTTTGGCGATGGCGTACTGGAGATACTGCAGGATGGATTTGGTTTCCTCCGTTCCGCAGACAGCTCCTACCTCGCCGGTCCCGATGACATCTACGTATCTCCAAGCCAAATCCGCCGTTTCAACCTCCGCACTGGTGACACCATTTCCGGTAAGATTCGTCCTCCTAAAGAGGGTGAGCGTTACTTTGCGCTGTTGAAAGTTAACGAAGTTAACTACGACAAGCCGGAAAACGCGCGTAATAAGATCCTGTTCGAGAACTTGACGCCGCTGCATGCGAATTCACGCCTGCGTATGGAACGTGGTAACGGTTCAACCGAAGACTTAACCGCACGTGTTCTGGATTTGGCATCTCCAATTGGTCGCGGCCAGCGTGGTCTGATTGTTGCGCCGCCGAAAGCCGGTAAAACCATGCTGCTGCAGAATATCGCGCAGAGCATCGCGTACAACCATCCTGACTGCGTGCTGATGGTGCTGCTGATCGACGAACGCCCGGAAGAAGTGACCGAGATGCAGCGTCTGGTTAAAGGTGAAGTGGTTGCTTCCACCTTTGACGAACCTGCTTCCCGCCACGTTCAGGTTGCCGAGATGGTTATCGAGAAGGCGAAACGCCTGGTTGAGCACAAGAAAGACGTTATCATTCTGCTCGACTCCATTACCCGTCTGGCGCGTGCCTACAACACCGTTGTTCCGGCTTCCGGTAAAGTGTTGACTGGTGGTGTGGATGCTAACGCCCTGCATCGTCCGAAGCGTTTCTTCGGTGCTGCGCGTAACGTGGAAGAGGGCGGTAGCCTGACCATCATCGCCACCGCACTGATTGATACCGGCTCCAAAATGGATGAAGTTATCTACGAAGAGTTTAAAGGCACCGGTAACATGGAGCTACATCTCTCGCGTAAGATCGCTGAAAAACGCGTCTTCCCGGCTATCGACTACAACCGTTCCGGTACCCGTAAAGAAGAGCTGCTGACCACCCAGGAAGAGCTGCAGAAGATGTGGATCCTGCGTAAAATCATCCATCCAATGGGTGAGATTGACGCGATGGAATTCCTCATCAACAAACTGGCTATGACCAAAACGAACGATGACTTCTTCGATATGATGAAGCGCTCGTAAGTTAAAAAAGCCCAAAAACGCCACGCAATCGCGTGGCGTTTTGTTTTTTGGGTTTGTATGATCCAGGAAGGGAAAAGGAAGCGGGGATTATCGTATGATTAGCGTGCCACATCGGGCAGTGATAATTTTAACAGACTAAAATCTATACAATAAATTTGTAATGTTCTGCTTTACCCCTTCAGGAGTTGAGACATCGTCGTTATACTTCCCGGATTAACCATGCTGAGAGCACATGTGTTGTGAATTTACTCACTGCTATTACTGAATTAATCAGTATTTTCTTATTCACTACCCTTTTTATATTTGTTGCCCGAAAAGCAGCAAAAAAAGTCGGGTTAGTGGATAAACCTAACTATCGAAAACGGCATCAGGGTTTGGTCCCGTTAGTGGGTGGCATCTCAGTTTATGCTGGCATTTGTTTTACTTTTGCCATCGCAGATTATTACATTCCCCATTCGTTCTTATATCTGGCCTGCGCTGGCATCCTTGTGCTGGTTGGCGCGCTGGATGATCGGTTTGATATCAGTGTAAAAATTCGCGCGGTGATTCAGGCGGCGATTGCCATTGTCATGATGACGGCAGGAAACCTGCACCTGAGTAGCCTGGGCTATATTTTTGGTTCGTGGGAGCTGGTCCTTGGCCCCTTTGGCTTCTTCCTCACTCTTTTCGCCGTCTGGGCCGCGATTAATGCCTTTAATATGGTGGATGGCATCGACGGCCTGCTCGGCGGTCTGTCATCTGTCTCCTTTGCGGCAACCGGCATTATTCTGTGGTTTGACGGTCAATACAGTCTGGCAATGTGGTGTTTTGCGATGATAGCCGCCATTCTGCCCTATATTTTACTTAACCTCGGCGCACTTGGCCGCCGTTATAAAGTTTTTATGGGCGATGCTGGCAGTACCATGATTGGTTTCACCATCATCTGGATTCTGCTGGAAACGACCCAGGGCAAAACGCATCCCATTAGCCCGGTGACCGCCCTGTGGATTATTGCGATTCCGTTGATGGATATGGTGGCGATTATGTATCGTCGCCTGCGTAAAGGCATGAGTCCGTTCTCTCCGGATCGTCAGCATATTCATCATTTAATCATGCGTGCCGGGTTTACTTCCCGGCAGGCGTTTGTCCTGATCACGCTGGCGGCCGCGCTGCTGGCGATGGTGGGCGTGGTGGCGGAATATACCCGTATCGTTCCTGAATGGGTGATGCTAATTCTCTTTTTGTTGGCCTTTTTCCTTTATGGCTACTGCATTAAACGCGCATGGAAAGTGGCGCGACTGGTTAAGCGCATCAGACGCAGAATACGGCGACACAGCGGCAATAATCCAAAATTAACCAAGTAGAACTGGGGACGTGATGACTCAACCATTACCGGGAGCACAAGCAGTGAACGTTGAGAATGAGCTGGATATTCGCGGGCTGTTTCGCGCCTTATGGGCAGGAAAAATCTGGATAGCCGGGATGGCCGTGCTCTTTGCACTGATTGTCCTGGTTTACGCCTTTTTTGCTCGCCAGGAGTGGAGCGCAACGGCGATAACCGATCGACCCACTGTGAATATGCTGGGTAGTTACTATTCTCAACAGCAGTTCTTACGCAATCTGGATATTAAAGCCAATCTGGTTCCGGTCGACCAGCCGTCGGCGATGGACCAGGCTTATAAAGAGTTCATCATGCAGCAGGGGTCCTGGGATACCCGCCGCGATTTTTGGTTGCAAACTGACTATTACAAACAGCGCCAGTCGGGCAATGCCCGCGCGGACGCTGCGTTGCTGGACGATCTGATTAACAATATTCAGTTTATGCCGGGCGACTCGGTAAAAAATGTTAACGACAGCGTGAAGTTGACGGCCGAGACCGCGCCGGATGCCAATAATTTGCTGCGCCAGTACGTGGCCTTCGCCAGCCAGCGTGCGGCTGGGCATCTTAATGACGAACTGAAAGGCGCCTGGGCGGCTCGCACTGTGCAGATGAAAGCGCAGGTGAAGCGGCAGGAAGAGGTGGCGCGCGAAATTTTCAACCGTCGTACCCACAGTGTGGAGGAGGCGTTGAAAGTGGCGCAGCAGCACAACATCTCCCGTAGTGAAACGGATGTCCCGGCCGATCAACTGCCGGATTCCGAGCTGTTCTTGCTTGGCAGGCCAATGCTGCAGGCGCGACTGGAAAATTTGCAAGCTGTGGGGCCGGAATACGATCTCGACTATGACCAAAGCCGTGCCATGCTGAATACGCTCAACGTCGGACCGACATTAGATCCGCGTTTTCAGACTTACCGGTATTTGCGTACGCCGGAAGAACCTGTAAAACGCGATAGCCCGCGGCGCGTATTTCTGATGGTGATGTGGGGTATCGTGGGCGCGCTCATCGGCGCAGGCGTTGCATTATCGCGACGCAGAGTCCAGTGAATGCGGCCTGTGATGAAGAATTAATCAACTTCATCACCTAATCGAAGAGAATCGATGTGAAAGTACTAACGGTATTTGGCACCAGACCCGAAGCTATCAAAATGGCACCGCTGGTTCATGCGCTGGCAAAGGATCCTCACTTTGAGGCGAAAGTTTGCGTCACGGCGCAGCATCGGGAGATGCTCGACCAGGTGTTGAAACTTTTTTCTATCGTGCCGGATTACGACCTCAATATTATGCAGCCGGGTCAGGGCCTGACGGAAATCACCTGTCGTATCCTCGAAGGGTTAAAACCGGTGCTGGAATCGTTTAAACCGGACGTTGTGCTGGTGCATGGCGATACGACGACGACGATGGCTGCAAGTCTGGCCGCGTTCTATCAGCGTATCCCGGTCGGGCACGTTGAAGCGGGATTGCGAACCGGCGATCTGGGCTCTCCGTGGCCGGAAGAGGGGAACCGTACGCTGACCGGGCATCTGGCAACTTACCACTTTGCCCCGACAGAAACCTCGCGACAGAATCTGCTGCGCGAAAATATCACCGCTGGCCACATCACGGTCACCGGCAACACGGTCATTGATGCGTTGTTCTGGGTTCGCGATCGCGTTCTGGGCGATGAGGCTCTACGTAACGAACTTATGCAGCGCTATCCTTTCCTGGCGAACGGCAAGAAGATGATTCTGGTCACTGGCCACCGGCGGGAAAGCTTTGGCCGCGGGTTTGAGCAAATTTGTCACGCGCTGGCAGAAATCGCCGCCAGCAATCCCGATGTCCAGATTGTGTATCCGGTGCATCTGAACCCGAACGTCAGCGAGCCGGTGAAACGTATTCTCGGTCATGTCGATAACGTAATGTTGATTGAGCCGCAGGATTATCTGCCGTTTGTCTGGTTGATGGATCGCGCATGGCTGATCCTCACCGACTCCGGCGGTATTCAGGAAGAGGCGCCATCGTTAGGGAAGCCGGTACTGGTGATGCGTGAAATGACGGAGCGCCCGGAGGCGATTGCCGCAGGCACCGTGCGTCTGGTCGGGACCGACAGCCAGCGTATCGTCACTGAAGTCACCCATCTGCTGCAGGATGATGCCGCGTATCAGGCAATGAGCCGGGCGCATAATCCCTATGGCGATGGTCAGGCATGTCGCCGTATTTTGTCCGCACTTAAAAATAATCAGGTAACGCTATGAGTTTTTCTACCATTTCAGTGATTGGCCTTGGATATATTGGCCTGCCAACCGCTGCCGCGTTCGCCTCCCGGCAAAAGCGGGTGGTCGG
>NZ_JBCNNS010000130.1:0-11682 GCF_039594335.1 Raoultella sp. | reverse complement strand
GTCAGCTTTGCATCCCTTTTACTCTGAACGAGCACGAGCTTGATCAGCTGGATAATATCATCGAGCGTAAAAAGCCAATCCAGAAAGGGCAAACCTTATTCAAAGCTGGTGATGAGCTGAAATCTCTGTATGCGATTCGTTCTGGTACCATTAAAAGCTATACCATTACCGAACAAGGTGACGAGCAGATTACCGGCTTCCACCTGGCGGGGGATTTAGTTGGCTTTGACGCCATTGGTACCGCGCTGCATCCGAGCTTTGCACAGGCTCTGGAAACCTCGATGGTCTGCGAAATCCCTTTCGAAACGCTGGACGATCTTTCCGGTAAAATGCCAAATCTGCGCCAGCAGATGATGCGTTTGATGAGCGGCGAGATCAAAGGCGACCAGGACATGATTCTGCTGCTTTCCAAAAAGAATGCGGAAGAGCGTCTGGCGGCCTTTATTTATAATTTATCCCGTCGTTTCGCCCAGCGCGGTTTCTCACCTCGCGAATTCCGCCTGACGATGACCCGCGGTGATATCGGCAACTATCTCGGTCTGACCGTCGAAACCATCAGCCGTCTGCTGGGCCGTTTCCAGAAAAGCGGCATGCTGGCGGTAAAAGGCAAATACATCACCATCGAAAATAGCGACCTGCTCGCTCAACTTGCTGGTCAGGCCCGCAACGTCGCCTGATGCTCTTTATCCCCCGCCAGATCGCTCATTTTTTTCTGATTTGTTGATTTGGCCAGGGTCATCCCCTGTTTCATTTCATCCATATAGGTTATCTTTTTAATTACAGACTGTGGTTACAGTTGTAAGGAGACCCTGTATGGCGAAGTATCAGAACATGCTGGTAGTAATCGACCCCAATCAGGACGACCAGCCTGCATTGCGGCGTGCGGTGTATCTACACCAACGGATTGGTGGACGCATCAAAGCCTTTTTGCCGATCTACGATTTTTCCTATGAGATGACAACCTTGCTGTCGCCCGACGAGCGGACGGCGATGCGCCAGGGCGTTATCAGTCAACGTAGCGCCTGGATCAAAGAACAGGCCCGGTTTTATATTGAGTCCGGCATTCCTATTGAGATTAAGGTGGTGTGGCACAATCGCCCCTTCGAAGCCATTATCCAGGAAATCCTCAGTGACAAACACGATTTGCTGCTGAAAATGGCGCACCAGCATGACAAGCTGGAGGCCGTTATTTTCACCCCGACCGACTGGCATCTGCTGCGTAAATGTCCATGTCCGGTCTGGATGGTTAAAGATCAGCCGTGGCCGGAAGGCGGCAAAGCGCTGGTGGCCGTCAATCTCGCCAGTGAAGAAAATTACCACGACGCGTTAAACGAAAAACTGGTTAAAGAAACCCTCGAACTGGCGGACCAGGTTAATCATACCGAAGTCCATCTGGTGGGCGCCTACCCGGTAACACCGATTAATATCGCCATCGAACTACCCGATTTTGACCCCAGTATCTACAACGATGCCATTCGCGGTCAGCATCTGCTGGCCATGAAGGCCCTGCGGCAAAAATTCGGCATTGATGAAAACCGTACCCACGTTGAAAAAGGACTACCGGAAGAAGTTATTCCTGACCTGTCTGAACACCTGCAAGCGGGGATTGTGGTTCTGGGCACCGTCGGGCGCACCGGACTGTCAGCGGCTTTTCTTGGCAATACCGCCGAGCAGGTCATCGACCATCTGCGCTGCGACCTGCTGGTCCTCAAGCCTGAGCAGTACAAAACGCCGGTTGAAATGGATGACGAGGACGACGATTAATTCATCGCCGGTTGATGCTGGATAAAATACGCACCCCTGCTTCGGCAGGGGTTTTTAAACGGTTTCTCGCCCGGGCCCTGCCCTCGCTACGGAAAAAATAAAGGGCCTTTCGGCCCCGTCATCGACAACACATACAAAGCAACAATGCTTTTACCACAAGGCTTTTAATGGATACCTAAGCGCCAGGCATGATCGATCTCTTCTTTCAGCTCGCTGGAGGAGAGCGACATCAAATCCGCAAATTCCAGCTCAAGAAGTTTGAATTTTTTCAGGTACTGCGCGGGGGTTAATGCTGTTGGGTCACGACGCAGAAACTCGATTGCCATTTGCGCCGGGGTTAATTCGGTATCCATAATATCCTCAGAGTGATGAAAAAACAGGCTTAGTATAGCACTGCGGGCTGATGATTTTATGAGCAATTCATGACCTTGCTGTATATATAAAAAAGCCGTCTCAGCAGAGACGGCTTCAGAATCAAACATTATTTAGGATGCCAGCCATTACAACGCTTTCAGAATCGCGTCGACGCTGGCTTTCGCATCGCCAAACAGCATATGGGTGTTCTCTTTGAAGAACAGCGGGTTCTGAACACCGGCATAGCCTGTGTTCATCGAGCGCTTAAAGACCACCACGTTTTGCGCTTTCCACACTTCCAGCACCGGCATCCCGGCAATAGGACTCTTCGGATCGTCCTGCGCGGCCGGGTTAACGGTGTCGTTGGCGCCGATAACCAGCACCGTATCGGTATCGGTGAAGTCGTCGTTGATCTCATCCATTTCCAGTACCACGTCGTACGGCACCTTCGCTTCCGCCAGCAGCACGTTCATGTGCCCAGGCAAACGACCGGCAACGGGATGAATACCGAAGCGCACCTTGATGCCACGGGCACGCAGTCTTTCAGTGATTTCCGCCACCGGATACTGCGCCTGTGCAACCGCCATGCCGTAGCCTGGGGTAATGATCACCGAGTGCGAGTTTTTCAACATTTCCGCGGTCTCTTCGGCGCTGATTTCACGGTGTTCGCCCACTTCTTCATCGCTGCCGGTAGAGGACCCATCGGTACCAAAACCGCCGGCAATTACGCTGAAGAATGAGCGGTTCATCGCCTTACACATGATGTAAGACAGAATGGCACCCGACGAGCCCACCAGCGCCCCGGTCACAATCAGCAGGTCGTTGCTGAGCATAAAGCCCGCCGCCGCCGCCGCCCAGCCTGAGTAGGAGTTCAGCATTGAGACCACTACCGGCATATCTGCCCCGCCGATCGAAGCCACAAGATGCCAGCCAAAGGCCAGAGCAATAACCGTCATCACCAGCAGCGCCAGAACCTGAGTTCCTGTGCTGTCGGTGCGAACAAAGGCCACCAGCAGCAGGAAGGAAATCACCAGCGCCGCCAGGTTCAGCTTATGGCGATGCGGCAGCATCAGCGGTTTAGACGAAATCTTGCCGCGCAATTTGCCAAAGGCCACAATCGAGCCGGTGAAGGTCACCGCACCGATGAAGATGCCGAGGAACACTTCCGTCAGGTGGATGTTCACCAGGATCTGTTCCATACCCGCTTCGTGATACAAGTAGCTGTTAAAGCCCACCAGCACCGCAGCCAGGCCCACAAAGCTGTGCAGAACGGCAACCAGCTCCGGCATTTCGGTCATTTCAACTTTCTTCGCCAGGCGAATACCGATCGCGCCGCCGATAACCATCGCCAGGATAATCCACGCTACCTTGCCGGTATCCGGACCAAGAATGGTCGCCAACAGCGCGATCGCCATCCCGGCCATCCCGAACATGTTGCCCTGTTTCGAAGTTTCGTGCTTTGACAGCCCCGCAAGGCTAAAAATAAACAAAATAGCGGCAACAATGTATGCAGCTGTAACTAATCCTCCAGACATGTGCTACCCCTTAGTTCTTGCGGAACATTTTCAGCATGCGCTGAGTAACGGTGAAACCACCAAAAATATTAATGCTGGCGATCAGCACCGCGATAAAACTCAGGAAGCTGACCCAGCCACCGTGGCCGATCTGCAGTAACGCTCCGACAACGATAATCCCTGAAATAGCGTTGGTCACCGACATCAGCGGTGTGTGCAGCGCATGAGAAACGTTCCATACCACGTAATAACCCACCACGCAGGAAAGCGCGAAAACGGTAAAGTGACCGAGGAACTCCTTCGGCGCCACGTTGGCAAGCCAGCCAAACAGAATAATCGCCAGCGCCATCAGCGCGTATTTGCGCCACGGGGAGCTCGGTTTTTCTGCTTCTTTCGGCGCATCTGCGGGCTTAGCTGCAGCCTGCGGCTGGGCAGAAACCTGAATCGGTGGCGCCGGCCAGGTCACTTCGCCTTCGCGAACCACCGTCACGCCGCGCACAACGACATCATCAAAATCAATGGTGATATTGCCGTCTTTCTCTTTGCACAGCAGCTTCAGCAGGTTGACCAGGTTAGTCCCGTACAGCTGCGAGGACTGCGTCGGCAGACGGCCCGGTAGGTCGGTATAGCCAATGATCTTCACGCCGTTGGCGGTAGTCACCACTTCGCCAGGAACGGTGTACTCACAGTTGCCGCCGTTTTGCGATGCCAGATCGACCACCACGCTGCCTGCGGTCATGGAGTCAACCATTTCACGGGTAATCAGCTTCGGCGCCGGTTTACCCGGGATCAGGGCCGTGGTGACGATGATGTCCACCTCTTTGGCCTGTGCGGCAAACAGTGCCATTTCGGCTTTGATAAAGGCTTCGGACATCACTTTGGCATAACCATCGCCGCTGCCCGCCTCTTCTTTAAAGTCCAGTTCCAGAAACTCGGCACCCATACTCTGCACCTGTTCTTTCACTTCTGGACGTGTATCGAAAGCACGGACAATCGCGCCAAGGCTGTTCGCCGCGCCGATGGCCGCCAGTCCGGCGACGCCGGCGCCAATAACCATAACCTTCGCCGGCGGAACTTTCCCGGCGGCGGTGATCTGCCCGGTAAAGAAGCGACCAAATTCATGGGCCGCTTCAACAATCGCACGATAGCCGGCAATGTTGGCCATCGAACTGAGCGCATCCAGCGACTGGGCACGAGAAATGCGCGGCACCGAATCCATCGCCATCACGTTGATGTTGCGAGCCGCTAATTTTTGCATCAGTTCAGGATTTTGCGCAGGCCAGATAAAGCTCACCAGCGTGGTGCCTGGATTGAGTAATGCAATTTCATGTTCTTCCGGTGCGTTCACCTTCAGAATAATGGATGACTGCCAGACTTCAGCGGTGTCTACAACTTCGGCACCCGCCAGGACAAAGGCTTCGTCATCGAAACTTGCCAGATGACCCGCGCCGCTTTCAACAGCAACGGTAAACCCGAGTTTTAGTAGCTGTTCCACCGTTTTCGGCGTGGCAGCGACGCGGGTTTCATTGGCAAACCGTTCTTTTGGTACCCCGATACGCATAGTTTTCCCTTCCATCGGTTTTTGATGATGGTTTTTCTTTTCTTACAGACTACGGTCAAGCGGCAAAACATGCCGTTTCTTTTCCATTGACTGAAAAAATGAAACAGTAACAAACTTTTTATAACCTACTGAAAATAGCGATTGTGATCTACTGCGATAAAACAGAAATTTTGATTTTATTGGTAAAACGCATCGCGAACCGTGTCAGGCAGCAATATTTACCTAAAATTTATGACCAGGCCTGATAAATCGCTTAACCGATGCCGTTATACGCCATTAATCGCCAGCAAGAACATAACATTAACATTACATTAACTTATAAAAGTGGTATTGATTATCAATTTTGCTGGTCAAGCGGCTGTTTTTTCAACATATCAGAAATTGTTATATTATTGTGACGCACGTTTCGGGCGGTAAGCAAAAAATGACGCAGACAGTCACTCCTTTTAAATGCAATAATCGAGCGTTATCAGTCAACAACAATACCAGTACATGGTTTGCGCAAGGCAAAGGATTATTTTTATGAAGCTTAAGAACTCACTCCTGGCGTCTGCTCTCCTGGCTACGACAGCGTTGTCAGCCCATGCAGCGACCGAGCTGACTCCGGAGCAGGCGGCGGCGCTAAAACCCTACGATCGCGTGGTGATCACAGGCCGTTTTAATGCCATCGGCGATGCGGTAAAAGCCATGTCCCGTAAAGCGGACAAAGATGGCGCCGCCTCATTTTATGTTGTCGACACATCTGATTATGGCAACAGCGGCAACTGGCGCGTAACGGCAGACTTGTATAAAGACAATGCCCCGCAGGCCGATGCCCCGAAAAATCGCGTCATCAATGGCGTCATGGAATTACCTAAAGATCAGGCCGTCGAGCTTGAGCCTTTTGATACCGTGACCGTCCAGGGCTTTTATCGCAGCCAGCCGGAAGTGAATGATGCGATCACCAAAGCGGCAAAAGCCAAAGGTGCTGCTTCCTTCTTTATTGTCCGTCAGGTTGATGCTAACCAGGGCGGTAACCAGCGTATCACTGCCTATATCTATAAAGCCGATGCGAAAAAACGTGTTCTTCAGAGCCCGGATGCGATCCCGGCCGACTCTGAAGCCGGGCGTGCGGCGCTGGCTGAAGGCGGTAGCGCTGCGAAAAACGTCGAAATCCCAGGCGTTGCCACCACGGCAGCCGTCGGTTCCGGCACCGGCGTCGGTCGTTTCTTCGAAACGCAGTCCTCAAAAGGCGGGCGTTACACTGTCACGCTGCCGGATGGCACCAAAATCGAAGAAGTGAACAAGATCACCGCGGCCCAGATGGCGCCATTTGACAGCATCAAATTCACCGGTAATTACGGCAACATGACCGAAATTTCTTACCAGACCGCCAAGCGTGCTGCGAAGAAAGGAGCGAAGTACTACCACATTACCCGCCAGTGGCAGGAACGTGGCGGTAACATCACCATCAGCGCCGATCTGTATAAATAATCGCATCAGCATGTGCAAAAAGGCGGCAACTTGCCGCCTTTTTGTTTTTTTTCATACGCCACCATTGCATGCGCACAAGACACTCCGTAAAATCCCGCGCCTTAGCGTAATCCTCCATTTTTATGCGATTTCGCCAAATAAATATTCTTGATTCACTGCTGTCATCCCGAGAATACAATGGAAAAAAAACTGGGCCTCAGCGCCTTGACCGCCCTGGTACTGAGCTCAATGCTGGGCGCAGGCGTGTTCAGCTTGCCGCAAAATATGGCGGCCGTCGCCAGCCCATCGGCGCTGCTGATGGGTTGGGCGATCACTGGCATGGGGATTTTGTTCCTCGCCTTCGCCATGCTGCTGTTGACGCGCATTCGTACCGATCTTGACGGCGGTATCTTCACCTATGCCCGGGAAGGTTTCGGTGAGCTCGTCGGTTTTTGCTCCGCCTGGGGCTACTGGCTGTGCGCGGTGATCGCCAACGTCTCTTATCTGGTGATTGTTTTTGCCGCACTCAGTTTCTTTACCGACACTCCGAACACCATTATTTTCGGCAACGGTAATACCTGGCAGGCGATCGCGGGCGCTTCGGTACTGCTGTGGGTCGTGCACTTCCTGGTCCTGCGCGGTGTCCAGACCGCCGCAGGCATTAATCTGGTCGCCACCCTGGCCAAGCTGATCCCGCTCGGTGCATTTATACTTCTCGCCGTCATCGCCTTTCGTCTGGAGACGTTCCGCCTTGATTTTAGTGGCCTGGCGCTCGGCGTACCGGTCTGGGAACAGGTGAAGAACGCCATGCTGATCACCCTGTGGGTATTTATTGGCGTGGAAGGTGCGGTCGTGGTTTCCGCGCGCGCGCGCAATAAACAAGATGTCGGCCGCGCGACGCTGCTGGCGGTCCTCTCAGCGCTGACGGTGTATCTGTTGGTAACCCTGCTCTCTTTAGGCGTGATCGCCCGTCCTGAACTGGCCGAAATGCGTAATCCCTCGATGGCCGGTCTGATGGTCAAAATGATGGGCTCATGGGGTGAAGTGGTGATCGCTGCCGGGCTGATTATTTCCGTGTGCGGTGCTTACCTGAGCTGGACCATTATGGCGGCAGAAGTCCCCTGGCTGGCCGCGACGCATAAAGCATTTCCGCGCCGCTTCGCCCGGCAGAATAAAAACAATGCCCCGTCGGCCTCGCTGTGGCTAACCAATCTCAGCGTTCAGGTGTCGCTGGTGCTGATCTGGCTGACGAAGTCTGACTACAATACGTTACTGACCATCGCATCCGAGATGATTCTGGTACCCTATTTCCTCGTGGGCGCCTTTCTGCTGAAGATTGCGGTACGTCCGCTGCATAAGGCAGTAGGCGTCGGCGCATGTATTTATGGCTTATGGTTATTATATGCGTCCGGACCTGTGCATTTATTGTTGTCAGTGGTACTTTACGCTCCGGGTCTTCTGGTTTTCCTGTACGCTCGCCGTACACACCAGCACGATCGCATGCTTAAACGCCGTGAATTAGCCTTAATTGGTTTTTTGCTGGTTGCCGCCGTACCGGCAACGTGGATGCTGGTGGGGTAAGCGGTCGCCCTGCTGCTGAACTCAAAGGAGAAACTTATGACTGTCCGACAGCCTCGCCCGATACTCATTACCGGTGGAGGCCGCCGCATCGGCCTTGCGCTGGCGCACCATTTTCTGGATCAGCAGCAGCCCGTTATCGTCAGCTATCGCACGCACTACCCGGCCATTGACGCACTGCGCGAAGCTGGGGCCATCTGTCTTGCCGCCGATTTTAGTACCGATGAACAGATAATAGCCTTCGCCGAAACGGTAAAACACCACGCCGCCCAAGGTCTGCGCGCTATCATTCATAACGCCAGCGACTGGATGGCTGAAAAGCCGGGCGTTCCGCTAACCACGGTGCTGACCAGCATGACGCAAATCCACGTTCATGTTCCCTATTTGCTCAACCACGTGCTGGAACCTCTCCTGCGCGGACACGGGCACGCCGCCAGCGACATTATTCATATCACTGACTATGTCGTTGAACGCGGCAGCGATAAACACATCGCCTACGCAGCCAGTAAAGCTGCGCTGGATAATATGACCCGCTCATTTGCCCGCAAACTGGCGCCAGAGATTAAGGTTAACGCCATTGCCCCTTCGCTGATCATGTTTAATGAGGGCGACGACGCCGAATATCGCCAGCAGGCGCTGGATAAATCGCTGATGAAAAGCGTGGCGGGCGAAAAAGAGATTATCGGCCTGCTCGATTATCTCTTTTCCAGTCGGTTCGTTACGGGCCGCTCTTTTGCTGTGGACGGCGGCAGACATCTGCGTTAGTGGAACCGGCTCCAAACGAGAATCAGCAGCCAGGCACACAGAACCCAGCATCCTATCGCGCCCGCCAATGCCCACGGCAGGCGCATCATTCCGATGAAGTACCAGAGCAGCAACAGATAGATAAAATAGGGAATGATTGACCACATTCCAAAGATGATCGTGGTTCGCAGCGCCTCAATCCCGCGCTCGCTGGCCACAATATAATGTGCAATCAGAGCAAAGGTCGGAAATAACGGAATTAAACCTGCGATATAATAATTTTTGCTTTTAGACAGTACGCCAATCAGTACCACGACCAACGCCCCGAGCAGCCCTTTTATCAACAACCCCATTCCTTTAGCCTTAACCTTTAAACAACCAGTTGCTGTAGCATAGCGAAAGCACCTATATTCACAATACCATTCAAATCTCACCTGGTGCTTAGCTAACCTGCTGTGCGCCCAATGCGCGAAGCGAACGCTGAGTCCGATTTTTATAAAAGATTAATGGCAGGTCGTCTGGTAGCGGTGTATGTTAATTCTTTTTCCAGTACAAGTAAGATATGAATAAGATCGTTTTTGTTGAGGATGATCCGGAAGTTGGCACCCTGATTGCCGCTTATCTCGGAAAGCACGATATGGAAGTGGTGGTTGAACCACGAGGTGACCGGGCAGAAGAGGTTATCGCGCGCGAAAAACCCGACCTGGTGTTGCTGGATATTATGTTGCCCGGCAAAGACGGCATGACGCTATGCCGCGATCTGCGCGGCCAATGGCAAGGTCCGATTGTGTTGCTCACCTCGCTTGACAGCGATATGAACCATATTTTGTCGCTGGAAATGGGCGCCAGCGATTACATTCTGAAGACCACACCGCCTGCCGTATTGCTGGCGCGTCTGCGCCTCCATTTACGCCAGCACGTCGCCTCTCCCTTGACCAGTGCCCCGGCATCGCTCACGCCACATAAATCGATTGCATTCGGTTCACTGCTTATCGACCCGGTTAACCGTCAGGTGCTGCTCGGTGGCGAGAGCGTGGCGCTTTCAACTGCTGATTTTGAGCTGTTATGGGAACTGGCCACTCACGCCGGACAGATTATGGATCGTGATGCGCTGCTGAAAAACCTGCGTGGCGTCAGTTACGATGGTATGGATCGCAGCGTGGATGTGGCGATTTCGCGCCTGCGGAAGAAACTGCTCGACAGCGCGACCGAACCCTATCGCATCAAGACGGTGCGCAATAAAGGGTATCTGTTCGCTCCCCACGCCTGGGACAATTGACTTTTCTCCCGGCCGTCGACCACAACAAAAACCACCTACGGGTGGTTTTTTTGCGGGTCACTCCGCGCCAGTTTACCTTCGCACAACCGGGGCTCCCAAGTGCGGCTTTCGGTGTATCAAGGGGTAATATCGGCCTCCCCTTAACGCCCTTCTTTCCGGTTGTAAATCTCGCCCTGCGGACGATCGTTTTCCCGGTAGACAATCCGGTATCCAGTACCAGCTCTTATCACGTTGGCAAAACCTAATCCATCTAAATGCATTCCTGCAACGAGCAGTTTTTCATTTGCCGCTTGCGCCAGGATTTTTTTTCGTGTTTCTTCGGCCTGAAGGGGGTCACAGTCAAAAACAATGGAAACACCCGGGCATGCTGACTGAATATGCGGGAAATGGACAATGTCTCCCCAGATCAATAAGCATTCATCCCCGGAAGTGATGCGAAATCCGCTATGACCTGGCGTATGTCCTGGCAGCCATACCGGGAGAATACCCTCCATTATCTCCCTCTCATCAAATAAGCGCACCTGCCGGGCATACGCGTCTAACGTCCGGCGGGCCAGATGAAAATTACGCTGCCCACGCTCATTGGCGAGGTTGAATCGTTCATCATCCCGCCAGTATTGTGCTTCAAGCGGGTGAAGATGAAGTTCGGCCTGTTTAAAAACGGGCTGACCTTCTGCATCCAACAGCCCACCAATATGGTCAGGATGGCCGTGCGTCAGTAACACGGTATCCACGTCATCGGGGCTGATATCAGCAGCGCCAAGATTCTCTTTGAGTTGCCCGGCGACATTGTTCAGCCCGCCCGTACCGGTATCGACCAGAATAGTTCGCCCCCGGCCCTGAATAAGATACCCGTTGATATGGATATTACCGGGTTCAGAGACCCGGGCGCAGCCTTGAATAGCCGCGGCTTCAGCTGTTTCAATGCCTGACAGCAAATCCAGACTGGCTGACATTGTGCCATCACTAAGCGCAGTCACCAGAAAATCGCCAATATGATGGGTTGAAAAAGAAGAATGGTTCATCGTTACCTCTGGTTAATTGCGCGCAAATAGGTGTGGTGCCACAGAGCCAAAGCAGCGAATACGCGCTGTGAGACCTGAAGCTTCGCGAATGGTCCGTTCTAACCCACGCATAAAGTTCTCCATGACCTCTGGCGTACGCAATATTGTCAGACGATAAAAAAGTTCGGCATAGACCGGATGTCCGCATCCGGGTTTTACCTCGACATAGATGATATGAACATTTTCCGATTCTGCGCCGAGAATACCTGTGCAGAGCGTACTGCAGGCACGCGTTAAATCGTGGCGATCAGTAAACCTGTCAATATGTTCTTGAGAAATATACAACGTCAGATTTGGCATATTTTTATGAATGCTCCTCCCTTCAGGCTTCAGCAGGATTCGTCAACTGCGGTGTCAGCGGCTCATAGAGGT
>NZ_JBCNNS010000013.1:0-59537 GCF_039594335.1 Raoultella sp. | reverse complement strand
GTTATGCCAATTGGTACGTAACGCGACAAACTGATGCGCCGTGAATTCCGCCCACTCTAGACAAAAACGGTTGATAATCCAATTGTTGGGAACAGAAAAAGCGTGAAAAAATTCTCTCCAGTGGCGCAGACGGAATTCCTCCGCAGATTTGCGCAGCGGAGGAAGGCGGGTTATTTAACGCTGACGTCGATACCCGGGAAGTATTTGGCCGCCAGACGGGTGATGGTGCCGTCAGCGCGAACCTTGTCGATTGCCGCATCTAGCTGCTTTTTACTCGCCTCGTCGCCTTTGCGCAGGCCATAGCCGATCCCGCTGCCGAGGATAGTATCGTCAGCCACCGGGTTGCCGATAAAGCCAAAGCCTTTGCCCTGCGGCTTGCTGAGGAAACCGGCCTGCCCGGCGGCAGACATCACCAGCGAAGCATCGATACGGCCGTTCAGCAGATCCGCCCATGCCATATTTTGATCTTTGTAGGACACCACCGTCACGCCCTGTTTCTCCCAGTGCTCTTTGGCAAAGGTTTCCTGAATTGAACCTTGCAACACGCCGACGGTTTTGCCTTTCAGCCCTTCCGGGGTGGCCTCCATACTGCTCCCGGCTTTACCGACCAGTTGCGACGGGATACGATAAATCGGCTGAGTAAAATCAATACTTTTGTGCCGCTGTTCAGTGATATTCATCGCCGAGTTAATGGCATCGAACTTCTTCGCCACCAGCCCCGGGATCAACGCATCAAACGAGGTCTCCACCCAGCTGCATTTCAGCTGGGCCGCCTTGCAAATGGCGTTTCCGAGGTCGATATCAAAACCTTCCAGCTCCCCTGCTGTGTTGCGGCTTTCAAACGGCGGATACTCCGCTTCCAGGCCGTAGCGCAGTTCGCCGGCGGCAAACGCAGAGAAGGTATACATCATCCCCAAAGCGAGGGTAAGGGCTGTTATTTTCATCTTCATCATGGGGCTCCTTAACGCGGCTTAACGTGACACAGTGCCTGCGCACCGGCCCGCAACGTAGCTTCATCTTTAGCAAAAGAGAGGCGAATCAGTTTGTTATCAGTACCATCCGTATAAAATGCCGACAGCGGTATAGTCGCCACGCCGTAGTCGGTTATCAGCCGCTTCACCATCTCGCTGTCGCTTTCGTCGCTGAAATGGCTGTAGTCCGCCAGCATAAAGAAAGAGCCAGCGCTTGGTAACAGGTGGAACGGTGAATCCGCCAGCAACTGGCGGAGTAAATCCCGCTTCTGCTGGTAGAACGGAGCCAGCGCAAGCCATGACTGGGGCTCGCTCATATGCTCTGCAAAAGCATATTGCATCGGTGTGTCGGCGGAGAACATCAGGAACTGGTGAACCTTGCAGATCTCGTCCATCAGCGCCGCTGGCGCGACGCAGTAGCCCACGCGCCAGCCGGTCACATGGTAGGTTTTGCCAAACGATGAGATGATGACGCTACGCTCAGCCAGCTGGGGATGGGTCGCCATCCCGTGGTGGTGTTCACCGTCAAAAACCACGTGTTCATACACTTCATCCGACAAAATCACGATATCAGTATTGCGCGTCAGCGCCGCCAACTGGTCTAAATCAGCGCGGGAAAATACCTGCCCGCTGGGATTATGCGGCGTATTGACAATGATCATCCGCGTGCGCGGGGTGATGGCGGCGCGGACCTCATCCCAGTTGACGCTAAAGTCAGGCACCGTCAGCTTAATGGCCACCGGCGTCGCGCCTTGCAAACGGACAATCGGCGCATAGCTGTCGAAAGAGGGTTCGAAGTAGATAACCTCATCGCCCGGATGTACCAGCCCACCGATAGCCGAGTAGATCCCCTGGCTGGCACTGGCAGTAATCAAGACTTCGCGGTCTACGTCATAGCGCGTGCCGTACAGGGTTGCCACCTTCCCGGCAATGCGCTCCTTCAGCGCTGGCAGGCCGGTCATCGGCGCATACTGGTTATGCCCCTGTTCCATCGCCCGCGTGACCCCGGCAACCAGCCGGGTATCGCAGGCAAAATTCGGCGCCCCCTGAGAAAGGTTGATGGCATCATACTGAGCGGAAAGTTGACCGATCACGGTAAAAATAGTCGTGCCGACATCCGGCAGTTTGGAGCATATGGTCACCGGGGTACTGAGACTCATAGTTAATCCTTTCTCATTTTATTTGCATAACCATTCAATCCAATGCGCTACCCGCCGACAACCGAATTGTTGTCATGGTAGCCATGCATTTTGATCATACCTTGAGAAAAAGAGACGGCCAGCCCCGGCAGAGCGGACGAGATAAATACTGACGGGTTAAGGTGTTAAAGCCGGATATCAGATTGCGGTAATCCGGAAGATGGCTGGCGAACAGCGATGCAGATCTCACGCACACCAGGCGCTAATATTAACTGCACGCTGGCCGGTCACATGCACTCCCAGGCGACCTCGCGGGTAATCGGGTTAAAGGGGCCGGAACTAAAAGCGGGTGGGCAGGATAGTCGGCAGGCCGAAATAGTGAGCCATATCCCCCGGCGCCAGCACGTTGTTTTTGAATTTTTGCGGGTCGATAATGCAAACCAGCGACGACAGTCCTGCCTGATGCTTCACCGGCAGCACCTCGGCCTCACGCTTAGCGAGACGTATGAAGGGTTTTGCCGTCATTGACGCCGCATTTAACCATCGGCTTATCCCGCCAGCCTTTCTGTGCCGGCAGACATTTACTCTCCAGGCCACATCATCGTTTACTGGCGGGCTGAGGATAAGCAGGCAAAAGTGGCACGCCAGGTCCCATTCCCTGAATAAAGCGGGCATACTGTTCATGATCAAAGTGCATAGCTGGAGATGAGATGTCGCGAAGCGCCCTGCCTTTTCATGCCGTGGAAACCTTTCTGGTCACCGCCAGGCACCTTAACTTAACCCATGCCGCGCGCGAGCTCTGCCTGACGCAGGGCGCCGTCAGCCGCCAGATAGCGGCGCTGGAGACGTGGTTTGGTTTCCCGCTTTTTGCCCGCCATGCGCGCGGACTGCATCTTTCGCCGCAGGGCAGCGCACTCTATCCCGAGCTGCAGTCCGCCTTCGGCCGTCTGCTCGCGGTGGCTGAGCAGGCCCGTCAACAGCAAACTGTAGTACGCCTGAAGGCGCCGACCTGCGCCATTCGCTGCCTGGTCCCCCGGCTGGTCACCATCGAGCAGCGCCATCCAGAACTGCAAATCGCGCTGACCACCACCACCGAGCATAGCGTCAATTTCAGGACCGAACCCTATGACGCCGCTATCGTCTTCGGGACTCACCACAGCGTCGGCGATCTGCTGTTTGAAGAAGCGCTGACACCGGTCTGCAACGCTGCTCTGAGCGGTGACAACAGGTTAAACGACGTCACTTTTTTGCACCCAACCCGGGACAAGACCGACTGGTCGCTGTGGCTGGCGGCATTCTCCCCGGACGCCCCGCTACTGATGCGTAAAAACCAGCATTTCGACACCATGGATCTGGCGATCACCGCGGCCATGCAAGGGCTGGGCGTCGCCATGGCTGACGCCACCCTGGTGGCTGAAGATGTCCGCGCTGGCCGCCTGGTGTGCCCTTTCACTTTAAGTGTAAAAACCGGCGCCAGCTACCGGCTGGTGCTCCGCAGCTCGCAAAGCAAAGCCGACGGTCTGGCGCGGTTTCGGGAGGAGCTGGTTAATCCAACGTAACGAGGTGGCGCATGACCCGGCGAAACAGCGCCAGCCGCGCGCGCATAAAGCGGTTTTCCAGCTTAAACCCGGCCCGTTTATGGAGCCCGATGCGCAACAGGCGATCGCGCCCGCGCAGGCTGGCGGGCCAGCGTACCGTCCCGGGCAGTTCGCTACAACGATGCCCGGCAAGGCGGGCGAAGTTCGCCCAGTAATCGGCAACCTGAGCAGCAAACGCGCAATCTTCCTCGCTGGCGTAGGTGCGCACCGGCTCGGCCAGTGAGAGCGTGTCAAACGCATATGGCACTTCATCGCCGTGCCACGCTCCGTGCGGAGAGGTTTCATCGGCGCCACGGGGAACATAGTCAAACCAGTAGCGCCAGCAAGGCTGTCCTAGCCGATGCTGGGCCTGCATCACCACATAGCCCACCGTGGTGAAGGCCATATCGCGGCACACTTCGCGCCCCAGATTCTCATCCCCCTTCACACCGGGATAGAGCAGTTTGATCAGCCCCAGGCCAAAGCGCCGCTCGCGGCGCAGTTTTTGGATCTGCCCGGCAATATCGATGCCAAATACCGCCATCACGCTGGCCTCGTCGCTGTTAGAGCCAACCATCACCGGCATCGGATGCTGCAGACCGGCAAAAAAGGCCTCCAGCATCGGCTGCGGTAGCACCGCATCGCCGACGATCGGCGCCGGTCCGGTATTCAGCGGCGCGGTCAGCGACCAGAACGCCTGCGCCGGAATCGCCCGTAGTTGTGCGGCGCTGGCCTCCGGCAACGAGAAATGTTCCGCCAGCAAACGTCCTTTCTCCAGCGCTTTTTCGCGCGGTAAATCCGGCAGCGTATAACCGCTCTGGATGATGGCCTTATGGAACAGTCCGCGGGATTTTGGCGATACCATCAGCGAGAGCACGCTGCGCGCCCCGGCCGATTCGCCAAACAGAGTGACGTTGGTGGCGTCGCCGCCAAAAGCATGAATGTTATCCTGCACCCATTGCAGCGCGGCGATTTGATCGAGGAGGGCGAAATTATAGACCCGCTCGCCATCTTCCCCTTCCAGCGCCGGATGGGCAAAGAATCCAAGATGACCCAGCCGATAGTTGACGGTCACCACCACCATGTTGCGGGCCGCCAGTGCTTTGCCATCGTAAGGCGGCAGGCTGCCGGCGCCGATGGTAAACCCGCCGCCATGCAGCCAGACCATGACCGGCAGCGGCTGAGTGCGCCCGGCAGGTGCCCAGACGTTAAGGTAGAGACAATCCTCTGAGAAGCGACCGGGATCGCCGCCGCCCAGCTCGCGGCAGTACTCAATATCTTGCCAGCTGGCGGCGGAGAAAGTGTCGGCCTGGCGGACGCCCTGCCAGCGCGCGGGCGGTTGCGGCGCGCGCCAGCGGAGTTCGCCGATCGGCGGCGCGGCGAAGGGAATGCCGCGCCAGAGATGAATGCCCTGTTCAGTGATGCCGGATAACGTCCCCTGCCGGGTGTTGACCAGTGGCATTGACGGGTTCTGCATGACCTGCTTCCTTTTACTGACTGTCGTCAAAGATTCATGTCAGCAGAGTACCGGTTTCAGAGCAGACCGCAACGACGTTTACTGCGCTCCTCCGCCTGTTGGTAGAGGGCAAACTCGTCCAGCACCACGCAACCCAGCGCCGTTTCAAAAGCCTCGCGGCTGGCATTGCCGTGGCTGCGGGCCTGAATTTCATTGCCGAGATTCGACTGGAAAATCCCTGCCGCGCTCACCGGTAAAAAATCTTCATAAATAATCGGTTGCGCCACTACCCAGCCACGTTCGATCAACGGCTGCGGATCGTCGCCGGGGCCAAAGGCATGGCGATGGGCTTCCCCGGCGGGGGTCAGACGATAGCGGAACCACGCCAGTCCCTGCTGACGTAGCAGGAATTCGCTGTCCGGGAACTGGCTGAACACCTCCTGCAGATGACGCTGATGGTTGAGGTTGTCTTTGCCAACGCCAGCCTCATTCAGCAAGCGATCATACAACGCCCGGCCTTTCGGTGTCAGCGCAATCCCGCGTTGCTCTATCTCGCCAAAACGCGCACTGTGGGTTCCCTGATGCTCTCCGGCAAATATCACCGGTTCTTCAAGGGCCTTAAAACTGGTCTGGCGCAGCAGAATCGGCACCTCACGACGCGGCGGTCCTTCAATCAATGCCTTCGGCACAATCCCGCACCCCGGCATTAGCGCCTGAACCCGGTCGATATCCAGCGTGCGCGGCGTCAGATGGTTGATATGGCAGCCGGGGAAGCAGACCACATCGGCAATCAGCCGGTGCTCGTTATGCAGCGCATGATAGGTGTCGGCATCCACCGTTGCGTGGCTGTGCCAGCGGAACGTCTCCAGCGCTTCACGGACAAATTCCCGGGCCTGCGCCGGCGAAAAGTGGCCCTGCTCTTCGTGTAAAGCGATAAGTTCACGACAGCGGGGGGTAAAAATATCGCGCCGGGCGAGGATCGCCGCTGCATGCTGGCGCAGCTCAACGTTGGCAATCAACTCCAGGCGCAGCAGCGACGTAAAAATACGAAACGGATTACGTGCCAGCGCTGCGTCATCAACCGGACGAAACGCGGTGGAGTGCACCGGCACACCGGCCTGTGACAGGTCGTAATAGCTGACAGGGAACATCCCCATAATGGCAAACATACGCCGCAGCGTCGCCAGTTCTTCCGCCGTGCCAACGCGGATGGCGCCGTGGCGCTCGACGTTAAGCCGCGACAGCTCATCGGCATTCGCCAGTTGCTCATGCAGTTCAGGATTATGCTCCAGCACCGCCAGATTTACGTCCGCCACCAGCTCCAGTAACGTCCCGTATTGTGGAACTTCCTGCTGGTACATCGCCGACATTGCCTGCGAAAAATTTTCCCGAATCTCATCAGCCGTGATGGTGTTCGCCATGATGCCTTACCTCCAGTGAATACTTCCTGGAGTGTAGAAAAGGCCCATGGCGACAGCAGGAAGAATTTACAAATTGTGATGAGGATAACCTGCCTCCGCCATCTGTTCGGTTCTGAGCATAACCGTGGGTTATGCAAAACGACAGTTAATTTCACTTTAAATTAACAAAACATTTACACACACTGTTTCTGGCGATATGACAATAACAAGCCCTCTACCGATAAAAACGGAGCCGCTACCCTATGAATGACAAATGGTCACCACGCGAGGTTGTGCATCGCGACTATAGCAGTCACCCGCCCGCCTTTACGCCGGGCTATAAAACCAGCGTCCTGCGCTCACCACGCAATGCACTGATCTCACTACAGAATTCCTTGTCTGAAATTACCGGCCCGATCTTCGGCCACGACGATCTCGGGCCGCTGGATAGCGACCTGATCCTTAATTACGCCAAAGAAGGTCTGCCTATTGGCGAGCGTATTATTGTGCACGGCTACGTGCGCGACGGCTTCGGCCGCCCGATGAAAAACACGCTGGTCGAAGTGTGGCAGGCCAACGCTGGCGGCCGTTATCGGCATAAAAAGGATCAGTATCTGGCCCCCATCGACCCCAATTTCGGCGGCTGCGGTCGGGTGCTGACGGATGAAAACGGCTACTACTGCTTTCGCACCATTAAGCCTGGCCCCTATCCGTGGCGTAATCAGGTTAGCGACTGGCGCCCGGCGCATATTCACTTTTCCCTCTCCGGGGATGCATGGGCGCAGCGCCTGATTACGCAAATGTATTTCGAGGGCGACCCGTTAATTAAACAGTGTCCGATCGTCAAAACCATTAATAACGACGATGCGGTTCGCACACTGATTGCCGAACTCGACACCCGTGCCGCCGTGCCGCTGGATTGTCTCGCCTATCGCTTTGATCTTGTGCTGCGCGGCCATCGCGCCACGCTGTTTGAAAACCGCACTCAGGGGGCTGCCCGATGAAAGAGTATTTAGCCGAAACCGCTTCGCAGACCGCCGGACCCTATGTGCATATCGGCCTCGCACCCGACGCTGCCGGCTTTCATATTTTTGAAAAGAATTTCGGCCCGCAGCTCACCACACCAGATACCGAAGGTGAGCGCATTACTATCGAAGGCCGGGTGATCGATGGTTCCGGGACGCCGGTGCGCGACGTGCTGCTGGAACTCTGGCAGGCCAATGCCGCCGGGCGCTATCACCATCCCGACGATCGCCAGCTGCACAAAAAGGTCGATCCGGCCTTTCGCGGCTGGGGACGCAGCTGCTCGGACTTTACCTCCGGCATCTGGCGTTTTGAAACCATTAAGCCGGGCTCCGTGGTCGGCCGCGATGGCCGAATGATGGCGCCACACGTCAATTTATGGGTGGTGGCGCGAGGCATCAATATTGGTCTCAATACGCGGATGTACTTTTCCGACGAGCAGGAGGCAAACCGCGCCGACCCGGTGCTTAATCTGATCGAGTGGGAGGTGCGTCGTCAGACGCTGATTGCCCAACGCGAAGTGCGCGGCAGTGAAATCGTCTACCGTTTTGATATTCATCTGCAGGGTGAGAACGAAACCGTCTTCTTTGATATCTGAGTCACTTTCCACCTGATTTTGCCCCGACCGAGTCGGGGCGTCTGTTTTTTCATCAAAATAAAAAATTTGTAATACAAGAGAGTGAAATGTTAATAATATTTTGCTATCAGGTTATCAAATTTCAATAACTTCGCTTGTCACTCGCAGCGCTCTGTTTTTAACATCAACTATGGAAAAAAATGGTCTTTTTAGTCAGCGCATTCGCTTGCGCCATCTACACACCTTCGTGGCCGTCGCTCAACAGGGAACGCTGGGGCGTGCGGCTGAAACACTCAATCTAAGCCAACCTGCCTTATCAAAAACGCTCAATGAGCTGGAGCAGTTGACCGGTACGCGACTGTTCGAGCGCGGGCGGCTGGGGGCCCAACTGACGCTGGTCGGCGAACAGTTTCTCACCCATGCGGTTAAGGTCCTCGACGCGCTGAATACCGCAGGCCAGGCGCTTAACCGCAAAGAGGGGCTGAATAACGATGTGGTGCGCATCGGCGCCCTCCCGACCGCTGCATTAGGTATTTTGCCCACCGTCATCGGCCAGTTTCACAAGCAGCAAAAAGATATCACGCTGCAGGTGGCAACCATGAACAACACCATGCTGCTGGCGGGCTTAAAATCGGGAGAAATCGATATTGGGATCGGGCGCATGTCTGATCCGGAGCTGATGAGCGGCCTCAACTACGAGCTGCTGTTCCTCGAATCCCTGAAGCTGGTGGTTCGCCCCGGCCATCCGCTATTGCAGGAAACCGTGACCCTCAGTCGGGTAATGGAGTGGCCGGTCGTTGTCTCCCCCAAAGGCACTGTTCCGCGGCAGAATGCGGAAACGCTGTTGCAAAGCCAGGGGTGTAAAATCCCCGCCGGCTGTATCGAAACCCTCTCCGCGTCGCTCTCGCGTCAGCTGACCGTGGATTATGACTACATCTGGTTCGTCCCCTCCGGCGCAGTCAAAGACGACTTACGCCGTGGGCTACTGACCGCCCTGCCGGTGCCCACCCAGGGCGCGGGGGAACCGATCGGTATTTTAACGCGCGTCGATGCCGCCTTCTCATCTGGCGCACAAACCTTACTCAGCGCCATCCGCAAATCCATGCCGACATAATGAACGCCGGATACGGCACCTGACGCCATGTCCGGCACTTCTAAGCCCTTCTCTCCCGCCCGCAACCAGGCTTTTTGCCGCCGTCACCAACGGGAAGATCAGTGGGCTAATCAATTAATGCGATATTGTTTATTAACAATTGCGCAAACTTCATTAACAGATTTATCATTGCCCTGATTTCACCAAATGGTTCATTCGAAATCAATACTACTTGTGAATACCGCGGACATGAAGGTATGCCATCCTTCACTCAAAAGCATACCCGTATTTTTTGATTCATTTGGTTCGCGTCTGGCAATGGAAGGTTTAAGGAGACAAAATGGCAACTGGCAACGTGCCGCGAGGATTTCCCCGGATCCTGCAGTGGCTTCTCGCCGGGCTGATGCTCATCATCGGCCTGGCTATCGGTGTTCTTGGGGTCAAGCTCGCCACGCTGGGCGGTACCCTCTATTTCGCAATCATGGGTTTGGCGATGGTTATCGCCGCCGTGCTTATCTTCGGCAATCGTCGCGTCGGTATTGTGCTGTATGCCATCGCGTTCATCGCCTCTGTCGTCTGGGCGATCGGCGATGCGGGCTGGACCTACTGGCCGCTCTTTTCACGCCTGTTCGCGTTCGGCGCGCTGGCGCTGCTCTCGGCTCTCGTCTGGCCATATCTTTCGGCCCCATCGGCGAAGAAAGGCCCGGCGTTTGGCCTGGCCGCGGTGCTGGCCGTGGTGCTGGCCGCCAGCTTTGGCTGGATGTTCAAATCACAGCCGCTGGTCAGTGCCACGGAAGACGTACCGGTCAAACCGGTTGCCCCGGATGAACAGCAGAAGAACTGGGAGCACTGGGGTAACACCACCCACGGCGACCGCTTTGCCGCCCTCGACCAGATTAACAAGCAGAACGTCAACCGGTTGCAGGTGGCCTGGGTCGCCCATACCGGCGATATCCCGCAAAGCAACGGTTCCGGCGCGGAAGACCAGAACACCCCGCTGCAAATCGGCGACACGCTGTACGTCTGCACGCCGTACAGCAAAGTGCTGGCGCTGGATGTCGATAGCGGAAAGGAAAAGTGGCGCTATGATTCAAAAGCCACGGCGCCGAACTGGCAGCGCTGCCGCGGCCTTGGCTATTACGAAGACCGCCAGGTACAGGCCACCACGGCGGGCGACGTTCATCCTGCCGCCTGCGCCCGGCGTCTGTTCCTGCCGACCACCGATGCCCGTTTGATCGCGCTTGACGCCGATACAGGCAAAACCTGTGAGGCGTTCGGCGATCGCGGTACCGTCGATCTGGGCGTCGGGATGGGTGAAATCAAACCGGGCTACTATCAGCAAACCTCTACCCCGCTGGTTGCCGGTAACGTCGTCGTTGTCGGCGGCCGCGTGGCGGATAACTTCTCCACCGGCGAGCCTCCTGGCGTGGTCCGCGCCTACGATGTCCACACCGGTAAACTGGCCTGGGCGTGGGATCCGGGTAATCCGGACCTGACCGGTCTGCCGCCGGAAGGCCAGAGCTACACCCGCGGCACACCAAACGTCTGGTCGGCAATGTCCTATGACGCGAAACTGAATCTGATCTATCTGCCAACCGGCAACGCCACCCCGGACTTCTTCGGCGGTGAACGAACCGCGCTGGATGACAAATACAGCTCCTCAATCGTCGCCGTTGACGCCACGACCGGCCAGGTGCGCTGGCACTACCAGACCACCCACCACGATCTGTGGGACTTCGACCTGCCGTCACAGCCACTGTTGTACGACCTTCCCGACGGGAAAGGCGGCACCACGCCGGTGCTGGTGCAGACCAGCAAGCAGGGGATGATCTTTATGCTCAACCGCGCGACCGGGGAACCGGTGGCGAAAGTCGAAGAGCGTCCGGTTCCAGCCGGGACAATTAAAGGCGAACGCTACTCTCCGACGCAGCCCTACTCCGTAGGCATGCCAATGATTGGCAATGACACGCTGAAAGAGTCGGATATGTGGGGTGCGACGCCAGTGGACCTGCTGATCTGCCGAATCGCCTTTAAAGCCATGCGTCATCAGGGCATCTTCACACCGCCAGGCGAAGACCGCTCGCTGCAGTATCCGGGCTCGCTGGGCGGCATGAACTGGGGCAGCGTCTCGGTGGATCCGAACAACAGCCTGATGTTCGTCAACGATATGCGCCTTGGTCTGGCGAACTATATGGTTCCGCGTGAAAAAGTCGCCAAAAATGCCAGCGGTATTGAGATGGGGATTGTGCCGATGGAAGGGACGCCGTTCGGCGCAATGCGTGAGCGCTTCCTGTCGCCGCTGGGTATTCCGTGCCAGAAACCGCCGTTCGGTACGATGTCCGCCGTGGATCTGAAGAGCGGTAAACTGGTGTGGCAGGTACCGGTAGGCACCGTTGAAGATACCGGCCCGCTGGGTATTCGCATGCATATGCCGATCCCTATCGGGATGCCGACTCTGGGCGCATCGCTGTCAACCCAGTCCGGTCTGCTGTTCTTCGCCGGGACTCAGGACTTCTATCTGCGCGCGTTTGATACCGCCAACGGTAAGGAGATCTGGAAATCTCGTCTGCCGGTCGGCAGTCAGTCCGGCCCGATGACCTACGTTTCGCCAAAAACCGGCAAACAATACATTATCATCAACGCCGGCGGCGCGCGTCAGTCGCCGGATCGCGGTGATTACATCATCGCCTACGCGTTACCTGACCAGAAATAAAAACAAAAAACCCAACCTCCACCGGGGGTTGGGTTTTCATTTCAAACCGGCGACTACCGTCTGACGACCGCGGACGCCGACCCATCAATTCTCGCCGAAATGAATAACGGTGCGAATCGATTTCCCTTCATGCATCAGATCAAAAGCCTCGTTAATCTGGTCCAAAGGCAGGCGATGGGTAATAAACGGATCGAGGTCGATTTTACCGACCATCGCGTCTTCAACCATCCCCGGCAACTGGGTACGCCCTTTCACCCCGCCGAACGCCGAACCGCGCCATACGCGCCCGGTCACCAGCTGGAACGGACGGGTTTTGATCTCCTGGCCCGCACCGGCAACGCCGATAATCACGCTCTCGCCCCAGCCTTTGTGACAGCACTCGAGCGCCGCGCGCATCACGTTGACGTTGCCAATACATTCGAAGCTAAAGTCCACGCCGCCATCGGTGAGCTCAACGATCACATCCTGAACCGGCTTATCATAATCATTCGGGTTGATAAAATCGGTCGCGCCCATCTCTTTGGCGAGGGTGAATTTTTCCGGGTTGGTATCAACCGCCAGAATACGCCCGGCTTTCGCCTGTACCGCGCCCTGGATGACCGCCAGGCCAATCCCGCCAAGGCCGAAGACCGCCACGGTATCGCCCTCTTTGACCTTCGCCGTGTTGTGAACGGCACCGATACCGGTCGTTACGCCGCAGCCCAGCAGACAGACTTTATCCAGCGGCGCCTGCGGGTTGACCTTCGCCAGTGAAATTTCGGCTACCACGGTGTATTCGCTGAAGGTACTGGTGCCCATGTAGTGGTAAATCGGCTCGCCGTTGTAGGAGAAACGGGTGGTGCCGTCCGGCATCAGACCTTTCCCTTGAGTGGCGCGTACCGCCTGGCAGAGGTTCGTTTTGCCGGATTTACAGAATTTGCACTCGCGGCACTCTGCGGTATACAGCGGGATAACGTGATCGCCTGGCTGCAGGCTGGTGACGCCTTCACCAACTTCGACCACGATACCGCCGCCCTCGTGACCCAGCACGGCCGGGAATACGCCTTCCGGATCGTCACCAGACAGCGTAAACGCATCGGTATGACAGACGCCGGTATGGGTAATTTTGACCAGTACCTCGCCTTTTTTCGGCGGAGCAACGTCAATTTCAACAATCTTCAGCGGTTGGCCTGGGCCAAACGCGACAGCTGCACGTGATTTCATAACCGTCTCTTCCTTCGTGGTGATTTATTTTAAATAGGATCGTAGCAGATGGCCGACTTCCGCCATTCTGGCAGCGCGCTGATCCGGGGTGGTTTCGCCGCTGACCAGCTCATCCTGGAGGTGAATTTCGACCATTTCGCCCATCAGGCCGTTGGTTGCCCCGCGGATAGAGGCAATCTGCTGCAGAATCGACATACAGGATTCGCCGGACTCCAGCGCCCTTTCCAGAGCTTCAACCTGCCCACGAATACGACGTACGCGGCTGAGCGCGCGTTTTTTGTCTTCAGGTGAATGTGGCACTGCGACACCCTCAATATTATATAGGGGGGTATACTATATTTTATTCAGTAAAGTGGCAAACTGAAACGCCGCTTTAAACCGTAGCGCAGCGACAAGCGGTTGAGGTCAGTTGAGCTGGAGCGCCATTTCCACGCAGCGTAAATCCGCTTTCGCCAGCTTTGACGGCAGCAGCTTTTCGCGCACGGCGACAAAACCATGGCGCCGATAAAACCCGGCCGCATTCGGCGTCGCTTCCAGCGTCAGGCGCGGGAGATTCCGCCGCCGCGCTTCGGCGATAATGGTCGTCAAAATCATTCCGGCGCAACCTTTTCCGCCCCATTCGGGCAACGTAAAGATGGCTTCCACGCTGGCCGCGCGGAGATCAAGAAAGCCGGTCGCCACCGGGCGCCCGCTCTCTTCCTCAACGACAAAAAAGGGATTGTCGCGCACCGCATGGCGATACCCTTCCGGCATCGTATCCGGCGTCCAGGCCTCGAGGACCGCGGCTGCGTAGCTCTCACGACAGCCGTTGCGAATGGCCTGATTGCGGATGTTCCATAGCGCAGGTGCCTCATCCGGCACGGCAAGTCTGACTTTCATGTTGGACTCCTTTTTCCTCAGTCCGTATCAGATCTACCACAACCGGCAGCGGAAGGAATAAAAAAACCCCGCTCGGCGGCGGGGTCAGGAGATCGGGAGTGATTAGCGCTTACGTGGCATCATCCGCAGCAGCGTATTATCTTTCCACAGATAGTGGTGCAGCAGCGCGGCCAGCGCGTGCGCGCCGATGATAAAGTAACCGGTATTCGCCAGCAGGCTATGTACGCCCTTCAGCGTATCCACCAGCTCAAACTGACTTTGCGCCGCAAACGGCATGGTCAGGCCGAAGGCAAACCACGGATTGCCACGGTAATACATCATCACCAGTCCAACGATCGGCTGGGCGATAAACAGCAGATAGATAATCAGATGCCCCAGATGGGCAAAACCGGTCATCATCGCTGACGGTTTCGGTACAATCGGCGGCGCCGGGGACTTCAGTCGGACCAGCAGGCGCGCAACCATCAACACGAGAATGGCCACCCCGCAGGAAACGTGAATCATATTAATGAGCGGACGGTCGCTGCGGGGGAAAAAACCGCGAAGCTCCATGGTGGCATAGGTGCCAACCACCAATAAAAAGACCAGCCAGTGGATACCTATTTGCAGGCCAGTGTATTTATCGCGCATGTTAAACCCTTAACAAAACTGTGATGCCGACAACATAACGACCTTTCCTGAAAAATTCATTAACTTTTACGTACTTATAAAAAACAATTGCCGTTAAGCCTCTATTCTCAGTAAAAGCAATGGGTTACTCCTGTTTCCCATGACCTGTTGCAGGCTCTTTGCCGCCATTTAAGCGCACCAAAACCTGCTCCCACTCCCGCTTTTATCACCTAATCTCCCCCATAAATAGCCCGATCTCTTTTTAATTTATTCCGCAACATATTGATGTGCCGGCGGATTTAGCCGTTTCAGGTCTTGATATTGCAGCCAGGCCCGTCTCGCTTTACGTGACAACGTCACACACCGCGCCAGCGTCCGGCGGCTGATGTCATGGTTTTTGCTTGTGACGACGGCAGACTGAGAGAGCTGTCGGCCCGGCGGCAATCCGGAGATTAAAAACAATGTGGTAGCCAGGCCGGCTTCAGAAATCATCCATACCGGGCAGGGCCACATTTAAACAGATTAAATTTTAGCCATACGTGGTACACTGAAACACATTCATTGAAAGGTTAATCATCATGTCTTTTCTCGATTACGCAATGAAGTTCATCGGGGGTGCCTCGACCTCCACAATCACCTGCCCCGTCTGTGGCTTATCATCAACCCAGTCCACCTCTAAGATTCGCTTAAAACAGACCATGCTGTGCCCTGGATGCAAGGCTATTTTTGTCCCGACACGCTAGCCAGCTTCATACACCGACCCACTTAAACCCCGTGTTCTATAGTGAATAAAGACCGGCAGCTGTTAAATCCCTGATGCCTCACGCCCATCCTGAGAGAACGTTTCTGAACTGATTTCGCAACTGCTCCTGCGCGTTAATGTCGCATCAGAGCAACGCTATGAAAATGAATCCCCGAGCATGGTTTAGCCGCGCTCATCCCTTTACGAAAACCCCTGGACGGGAACCCTTCCCGGCCAACGACCCGACCGGTGAAAATAGTCTGCGGCCAGAACTGTTTTCGGCCCTCCAGATGGAACGTTACGGCCAGAAACTGGCGCATACTCATAAGCTGTCGCCGGACAAACTGCCTTACTATCTTCTCAAGCGGCTTGGGGACAACGAGGCCATGATCACCCATAACTGTTATGCGCTCAATGCCGGGAAAAAATCGAGTATCATGCCCGCAGGCGAGTGGCTTCTTGATAATTATTACCTGATTGAGGAGCAAATTCGTATTGTCCGCCAGCACTTGCCGAAAAGCTTTGGCAAAGGTCTCCCCGCCCTGATTTCACCCCACCAGTGCCCGCGCATTTACGATATCGCCTCTGAAGCGATTGCCCACGGAGACGGACGCTGGGACGTAGCCAGCCTCACCAGCTATATCGCCGCCTATCAGCAGGTGACGCCGCTGACGTTAGGTGAGGTCTGGGCTTTACCGGGCATGCTGCGTCTGTCGCTGATCGAAAACCTGCGTCGTGTCAGTATCGAGGTAGTAAAAGCGCAGCAAGAGCGCAGCCTGGCGGACACATGGCTCACGCGGATTTTCGAATGTGCGGACAATACGCCCGCCGATTTAATCATGGTGGTGGCCGACATGGCGCGCGCCCGCCCGCCGCTCAGCAGTGCGTTTGTCGCAGAACTGGTCCGCCGCCTGCAGGGTCATGGCAATGCACTGGCGCTGCCGTTGACCTGGGTGGACCAGCGCCTTGCTGAACAGGGCGTGACGACCGAGGTTCTCATTCACCGCTTCAATCAACAGCTTGCCGCCAGCCAGCTTTCTGTCAGCAACAGCATCGCGGGTTTACGTTTGCTGAGCGAAACAAACTGGGCCGATTTTGCCGAGACGATCAGCGTTGTGGAACAGACATTGCGTCTTGACCCGGCCGCTACCTATTCCCGGATGCACTTTGATACCCGGGATCATTACCGGCATGTCATCGAGATTCTGGCCAGAGACAGTCGGTTCAGCGAGCCAGAGGTTGCCAGCCGGGTGCTGGCGCTTTCTCTGGAAAACCCGCCCGCCACGCCGGGATATCATGTGGGTTATTATCTGGCAGGTGAAGGCCGCGAGCAGCTGGAAGTGCAACTCTGCGCTGACACCCCTGGACTTATCCGGCTGCGGCACAGTTTCAACAAAATCCCCTTGTTGTCATGGCTCGGCAGTCTCAGCCTGTTGACGGCAGCCGTTACGGCCGGAATCCTGCACGCCACAGCGCAACAGGGAATGGGCTGGATACTGATACTTTTGGCTTTACCGCTTATTGTGGCGGTCAGCCAGTTAATTAGCGATCTACTAAGCGAAGCGACCACCCGTTTTCGCATTCCCCGCCCTTTGCCACGAATGGATTTTTCAGCGGGGATTCCCGCTGACTGTGCGACGATGGTAGTGATCCCCTGTATGCTGACCAGCCACGCAGGCATCAGTCAGCTCCTCACTAGTCTCGAAGTATGCTGGCTGGGCAATCAGAATGAACACCTCCGCTTCGCTCTTCTCACCGATTTTGCTGATTCAACAGTTGAAAATCCGCCAGAAAACGTCCTGCTGCTCAGGCAGGCCATCTCGGAAACAGAGGCGCTTAACCGACGTTATCCAGCCAGCCGCCCACGCTTTTATCTTCTGCACCGACAGCCTGAATGGGTCCCGGCGCAGGAAACCTGGATGGGGCATGAACGTAAGCGGGGAAAACTGGCATTGTTGAACAACTGGTTGCGCCATCCGGCAACACAGTTTTCCAGTGTCGCCGGGCTGCCCGCGCACCAACTGCCGGGCCCGATTAAATATGTCATAACCCTGGACAGCGATACGGTTTTGCCACGCGACACCGCACATAAACTGGTGGCCACCATGGCGCACCCGCTGAACCAGCCCGTGTATGATCCGCTGCGACAGAGAGTCGTCAAAGGGTATGGTATTTTGCAGCCCGGACTGGCTGAGGAGATGCCGCGCAACGGACAGGGGCGCTATGCTGCCCTGCGCAGCAGCGTACCGGGTAATAATCCCTATTCAATGATGTCTTCGGACATCTATCAGGATCTCTTCGGCGAAGGGTCGTTCGTTGGCAAAGGGATTTATGACGTCGATATCTTTGTCCAGGCCACAGCCAACGCCTGCCCGGAAAATCTGGTTCTCAGCCATGACTTACTCGAAGGGTGCTATGCCCGGTCCGGGCTACTCAGTGAAGTCTTACTCTACGAACAATACCCAAACAACTATCTGTCAGACGTTGCGCGTCGTACGCGCTGGATCCGTGGCGACTGGCAGCTGCTTAACTGGCTCTGCCCGTACGTCAGAAAAGCGGATGGAACGCGGGATAAAAATCCGTTATCCCCGCTCTCCTGGTGGAAGTTATTTGATAATTTACGCCGTAACCTGGTCGCCCCCTCTTTACTGGTACTTCTTTTTTGTTCCCTGCTCTGGGTTCCCAATCCGCTCTATTGGCTTGGCGCGCTGACGCTGGTGTGGTTATTGCCTGCAGCCCTGAGTATTCTTCACGACCTTCTTCATAAACCCTCTCGTCGCCCGTTGCGGCTACATCTTCCGCTTGTCGCCGCCGGAGCGCTGAAGCGGCTCTCCCGTATTGCACTCAATTTTGTGATACTGCCGCACGAGGCCGGATATTCATGCTATGCCATTGCCGTAACGCTCTGGCGTCTTGGTATCAGTCAGCGCAATCTCATCCAGTGGGCCAGCCACGCGCCGGACAGCCCGCAGTCCAACCTTTCGGTGCTGCGTTTTTATCGGGCGATGTGGCTCAATGTGGTCACCGGGGTCGCCCTGACGATGATGACGTATCATTTTACCCCACCACTGCTGGCTATCGCCCTGCCCGTCACGATTCTGTGGTGTCTGGCGCCGCTGATGATGCGCTGGTTAAGCCGCCAGCCTGCGCGTAGGACGGTATCACTGAATGCGGACCAGAAGCAGCTGCTGCGTCAGACGAGCCGCGAAATCTGGGCCTTCTTTGAGACCTTTGCCACGGCAAAAGAAAACTGGCTTCCCCCGGATAATTATCAGGAAATACCGCAGCCCACCGTCGCACATCGTACCTCCCCCACCAATATCGGGCTCTCCCTGATGGCCAACCTGACCGCCTGGGATTTTGGCTACCTGCCCGGGGGTGAGGTTTTGCAACGCGTGACGCTGACGCTCGACTCGCTGGATAAAATGGAACACTTCCGCGGCCACCTCTTTAACTGGTATGACACCCGCACCCTCGCGCCCCTCAACCCACGCTATGTCTCAAGCGTTGACAGCGGCAATATGGCGGGTCATTTACTGACATTACGCGAAGGCCTGTCCGCGATGCGTTATCAGCCGGTGTTGAACAGCGAGCAGCTGCTGGCGGGGCTGAACGACACGCTGATTATTCTGGAAAAATACTGGGGCCAAAACGCGCCAACCGGTCTGCGACTGCTGCGCAAACACTGCCTGAACGCGGTGTCGTTGCCCGCGGGGCAGCTGTTCGGCGAACTGAAGAAAATGCGCGCCCAGTGTAACCATCTGACGACACAGTGTGCTCAGGAAAACCCGCTGGTGGTGCGCTGGACAGCGCACCTTGAACATCAGCTGGTGCAGCTGTGCCATGAATGGTCGCATCTACTGGGCTGGTTACCCCAGGCGTATAACCAACCGCAGCTACCGACGCTGAGCTGGCTCGCCAGCGCGAGCTATCGCGGCGAAGGAACGCCTCCGGCATCGGTTACGGCGCTGGCCCGCATGCGGCTGAAGATTATCACTGAACTTGAACAGCGACTGAACGATCATGCGAGAATGGATTTTGCGTTTCTGTACAGCGAAGCAACCTGTCTGCTCAGCGTCGGCTATAACTGTGATACCAATACCGCGGATAAAAGCCATTACGATCTGCTGCCCTCTGAAATCCGCCTGACCAGTTTTCTCGCCATCGCGACGAATCAGCTACCGTTAAAAAGCTGGTATGCCCTGGGACGGTTGTTCACCACCATTGATCATGAAACCGCACTGATGTCATGGAGCGGTTCGATGTTTGAATACCTGATGCCGAATCTGGTGATGCCCACCTGGCCCGGCTCTCTTCTTGATGAGATGAGCCAGTCAGCGGTGAAACGTCAGATACACTGGGGCAAAGAGCGTGGCGTGCCCTGGGGGGTCTCGGAGTCCGGCTATCATGCTTTTGATGTTCAGCACAATTATCAGTACCAGGCATTTGGCGTACCGGGCCTCGGTCTGCGGCGAGGTCTGGCCGATGATATGGTGATCGCCCCGTACGCAACGCTGCTGGCTCTCATGGTCTCCCCACACAAAGCCTGCGACAATTTGCTCAGTCTGGAAAAAAACGGCGCGCGCGGCGAATACGGTTTTTATGAAGCGCTGGACTATACTCCCTCCCGCCTCGCAACCGGGCAACTGTATGCCGTCGTTCAGTCCTGGATGGCGCATCATCAGGGGATGGCATTTCAGGCGCTGGCTCACGTGCTGCTCAACGCCCCGATGACAGAGCGATTCATGTCCAGTACCGCCTTCCGCTCGGCGAGCCTGTTGTTGCAGGAACGCGTCCCGGATGCGGTCGATCTTTACAGCCCGCGCCGTCATTTCGAATCCCATGAAGGGAGGGTCAAACCGGTTCGCTATGAACCGCGTATTTTCAGCGGAGCAGATACCCGGATCCCTGAAGTGCAGCTGTTGTCCAACGGCCATTACCATCTGATGCTGACCCCTGGCGGCGGCGGTTACAGCCGCTGGAACAATCTTGCCCTCACGCGCTGGCGCAGCGATACGACCCGGGATAACTGGGGAGCATTCTGCTATATCCGCGATGCGCAAACGGACGAAGTCTGGAGCAATACCTGGCATCCTGTCGGCACAGATGCCGATGGCGGCGACGAAGCGATCTTTACCGATGCCGGCGCTGAGTTCCGCCGTACTTTCGGATCGCTGAGCGTCAGAACTCAGATTGTGGTCTCTCCGGAAGATGATATTGAACTGCGGCGGCTCACCCTGGTACACAGAGGACGCTTGCCCCGAGAGCTTGAACTGACAACCTATTGCGAAGTGGTGCTGGCCCCTGATGCCAGCGATCGGACGCATCCGGCATTCAGCAACTTGTTTATTCAGACGGAGATTAACCCCGATCGTGACGCGATCCTGTGTCATCGCCGCCCGCGCTCGCCGGATGAACAAACCCCCTGCATGCTGCACATGGTGGTTGTGCATGGTAACAGCAGTAAGAGTATCTCGTTTGAAACTGACAGAGCCCTGTTTCTGGGTCGCGGCAAAACCCCTTCAGATGCGCAGACAGCCGGGAAAAGTGGCGCACTCAGCAATACCTCAGGCGCGGTACTGGATCCGATTCTGGCGATACGCCACGCGATTACCCTGCTGCCGGGACAACCGGTCACGGTTGATATCGTGTATGGCATCGGCGAAAGCCGCCAGCAAAGTCTGGCGTTACTGGAAAAATATCGAGATCACCCCATTGCTGACCGTATCTTTGAGCTGGCGTGGTCCCATAGCCTGGTGGTATTACGCCAGATGAATGCCAGTGAAGATGATGCCACGCTGTTTAACCGTCTCGCCAGCGCGGTGCTGTATCCCTGTCAGGAACTGCGGGCCGACGGCCAGATTATCAGCCGTAACCGGCGAGGCCAGTCCGGCCTGTGGGGCTGGGCCATTTCAGGCGATCTGCCGATAGTGCTGCTCAGCATCACCAGCGAAGAGAGTATCGCCTCGGTCACCACCCTGGTACAGGCGCACCGATACTGGCGTCAGAAAGGGCTGGAGGTTGATTTGGTGATCCTCAATGAGAGTCCCGGCGGCTATCAGCAGATCCTGCAGAACCAGATTATGGATTTAATTTATGCCCGCTCAGGAGCCAGCCTGCTGGATAAGTCGGGCGGCATTTTTGTCCGTAATGGCGAACATCTCTCCGCCGAAGATAAGCAGCTTCTGATGAGCGTGGCCTGTTTGTATCTTGATGATCGCGCAGGCGGACTCAGTGAACAGCTTAACCAGCGCATTCATACGTTAACCCCGCCGACCCGCTTATTCATTGCCCACGCGGTGGCACAGAAAAACCACCACGTCGACTGGACACCGGATAGCGATAAGTTACGCCACTTCAACGGGTTCGGAGGTTTTTCAGAAGATGGTCGGGAGTATCAGATTGTCCTCAGCGAAAACCAGTCGACGCCAGCGCCGTGGTCAAATGTACTGGCTAATCCCGGTTTTGGCAGCGTTATCTCGGAGGCGGGGCAAGCCTACAGCTGGTATGAGAATGCTCATGAGTACCGGTTAACGCCGTGGGAGAACGATCCGGTAAGCGACCGCAGCGGCGAAGCCTTTTATCTGCGCGATGAAGAGAGCGGCGCATGCTGGTCGCCGACGGTATTGCCGGTTCGCGGGCACGGTGATTACCTCACCCGCCACGGGTTTGGCTACAGCGTGTTTTCCCATCGCGAAAGCGGTATAGACAGTGAGCTGACGGTACTGGTCGCCGAACAGGCTGCGGTTAAACTGGCGATCCTGACGCTCAGCAACAACTCGGGGCGAACACGTAAACTGTCGGTCACCGGCTATGCTGAATGGACGCTCGGAGATTTACGAACCCGCACCGCCTCCCATATCGTGACGTATCCCGTCAACCATTCCGCTGGTTGCGGGGTGATGGCCAATAATTTTTACGGCGCTAACGGCGGCGAGCGCACGGCATTCTTTGCCGTCAGCGGTTCTTACTGCTCGCTGACCGGCGACCGCCGCGAGTTTATTGGACGCAATGGCTCATTGCAAAATCCGCAGGCGATGGCACTGCGCAGGCTCTCGGGTAAAACAGGCGCCGGCCTGGATCCCTGCGCCGCAGTACAATCCGCGGCGACCTTAATTGATGGCGATCAGCGGACGTTTATCTTCGTCCTTGGCGCGGAAGAAAATTATAGCCGGGCTCAGGAAACCCTGGCCCGCTATCTGAATGAAGATACCGTCCGTCAGGAACTGAACCATGTTCACCGCTACTGGCATAACGCGCTCGATAAAATCGTGGTGACGACGCCGGATACCACCGTGAATTTACTGGTCAACGGCTGGCTGCTGTATCAGACGATGGCCTGTCGCCTTATGGCACGTAGCGGCTACTATCAATCCGGCGGCGCATTTGGTTTTCGCGATCAGCTGCAGGATACGCTGGCTCTCAGTCACGCCGCGCCGGAAAAAATACGTGAACAAATTGTACTCTGCGCCTCCCGGCAGTTTATTGAAGGAGATGTGCAGCACTGGTGGCATCCCCCGCACGGTAACGGCGTACGGACACGTTGTTCTGATGACTACCTCTGGCTCCCGTTTGCCGTCTGTCACTATGTCGAAACGATCGGCGACCCGGAAATACTGGACCTGAATATCCCTTATCTACAGGGGCGCCCACTCCCCGCTGGCGAAGAGTCGGTCTACGATACCCCGGTCCAGAGCAGTAGCGAAGAGACGCTCTGGTTACACTGCGTCAAAGCCATTGAGCACGGATTACAGTCCGGACAGCACGGTCTCCCGCTGATGGGCGCGGGGGACTGGAATGACGGGATGAACCGGGTTGGCATTGAGGGTAAAGGTGAAAGCGTCTGGCTGGGCTTCTTCCTGTACGATATTTTACAACGCTTCGCTTCCCTTGCCGATCGGCGGCAGGATGACGCTGTCGCGTCCCTGTGTCGTCGCGAGGCGCTGCGTTTGCAAAACAGTCTCGACGTCTCCGCATGGGACGGTGAATGGTACCGACGAGGATATTTTGACGATGGGACCCCCCTGGGGTCAAAAGCTGCGCAGGACTGCCGGATTGATGCCATTGCCCAGAGCTGGTCGGTACTCTCTGGCGCGGTCAGCCGGGCGCACAGCGACCTGGCGATGCAGGCGCTGGATAAGTACCTGGTGGATAACGAGGGTGGATTAATCAAACTCTTAACCCCGCCGTTCGACGGCCACGGCCCTAATCCGGGCTACATTCAGGGCTACCTGCCCGGCGTGCGGGAAAACGGAGGGCAGTATACTCACGGCGCCATCTGGGCGGTGATGGCGTTTGCCCGAATGGGGAACGCAGAACGCGCGTGGCAGCTGTGGTCGATGATCAATCCGATAAACCACGCGCTGGATGCCGATGGCGTGGAAAAATATAAGGCGGAGCCCTATGTCATGAGTGCGGATGTCTACAGTGTCGCCCCGCATACCGGCCGGGCAGGGTGGAGCTGGTATACCGGTTCAGCGGGCTGGGCATATCGTCTGCTGACAGAGGAGCTGCTGGGGATAAAACGCGGCGCGACGTCCTTCACCGTTCACGCGCTGCTGCCTGACAGCTGGCCCTCTTTTACCTTGACCTATCAATACCGCGAGAGTCAGTATCGTATTACCGTCTCACGTGGCGTCGGGCCATATCAGGCCACGCTGGATGGCCTCCTCCTCGCGGACGATTCCATTCCGCTGTTGGATGACGGACAGTCCCACACCCTTGATATCATTCAGAACTGACGCCAATTAACCCGCGCATTAACGCCTGTCGTTAATGCGCGAATTATTTTTGCCCTTATTCATCGCGCGCTGAATCGAGAAATTATCCGGTTGTTATTTGGTAACCTGGTTAACGGCGGTGAGACAATATGATTTCCTTATAAACTCCTCCCCACCGCGTGTTGCTGTACCAATATGCGTTAACGGCTCGCTTTTACCCTCTGCAGCAGAGAAATATAATAAAAAGAATAATAGTCAACAAAGGCGTATAATAAATAACACCGACCTCAGAGAATTAATTTATGTCTGACAGCAGTGGAATCAGACATTTCAAAGAAAGACCGGTGCATGTCACTTGCCCGGCCTGTTCCTGCATCGCAGACCAGAAGGCCGGTAAATTACGCAAAGATGCGATTCTGCAATGCCCGCAATGCGGTTTATTATTCCGCCCCTCAGAGAGTTGGTGTATTGGCGGCTGAGCAGCACACCAGTACTTTAAAGCGCAACTCTTTAAAAACAGCAACATATCTGTTTTACCAGCGTAATAGCGTAATAAAGGAAAGGCTTATGAAAACCAGAAAAGATGTTTTTATTGAAGGTGATATTCTTGCCAGCCGTCATCCTGGCGAAGTGAACCAGCCTTTCTGCATCCATAGGGTAAGGTTTAACAATGGTAAATATGCCATTATTCGGGCAGCGACAGGGCTATGTTTCCTTCCAGGAGAAATGATTCAACGGCAGGGGAACGAATGGTTTTACAACCGTGTGAAAATTCGTTTGCTCGGCTTTGAATATCTTGATGAAAAAGAATCCGCCAGGCAATTTATTGAATATTTTTGATATTAATGAAGCCGTTACCAGAAATAACATCTGCGCTGTAAACAGGTGCCATTAAACCGACACTGAGTCCTCCGTTTTTGCCGCCCGGGTTCACCCGGCGCCGCGGCCGTCCCTCGGCCTGACTGAGTGCATAAATTGTCTGAATCACCTTAACGCGTTGGTTGAAAGGAGGAATCCTGTTTGTGACGCTGACTGATGTCCAGAGAGACAACCTGCGGTGAAGGCCATCCGCAAATGTTTCTTCTGGCCGCGTGATGCGTATAATTCGCCCTCAACGTTCACCGATCGCTGCTGGCTACTGGTATGAATCTCAATCGCTTCTGTTATTTACTCCTCGTCTGCGCGGCGAGCGGGAGTCTGTTTACTCCGCATCCTTATATCACGTGGTTCCTGCTGGTCAGCGTACTGACGCTGGTGATTTATGGCATGGATAAAATGGCGGCACGCAAGGCCTGGCGTCGGGTGCCAGAATCGACCTTGCTGGTATTCGGGTTGGTGGGCGGATGGCCTGGCGCGATGGCCGGTCAACAGTTGTTCCGCCATAAAACGCAAAAACAGCCCTTTAAAACTTACTTCATCATCAGCGTGATATTGAGTATTCTCGCGACACTGGCGGTGTATCAGTTCTCTCCGTTCTCTTCTTCGACCGCTTCCCGTTCGGTTTTCCCCAGTGCGAGTGTCTCGCCTTCAGATTTTTCCCGTAATATCAGGCAGTAAGGATTCGATGGCGCTGATAATGCTTCTGACCCTTTGGGGGATAAAGCGGGCGTCGGGATAGACGGCGTAAAGGAAGCGATCGGGTAAACGCCAGGCAGGTAATACCGGCACCAACCTGCCGGATTGCACCGCCCTGGCCGCCAGCGGGAGTTGCATGCCTCCGATACCGAGGCCTGATTCAATCGCCTGTCGCAGCGCCTCGCTGGTGTTGGCCCGGAAAACGGTATTTACTTTCACATCGACAACGTCCTGACCCGAGACCAGGCGGAGCGGTGCTTCCAGCGGGATAGCGCTGAACCGCACGTGCGGATGCATCGCCAGCTCGCTGACGGAATGCAGCGGTGTAAAATCAGGTGCGGCAAAGAGCGCCGTTTCAATACGCGCCAGCACGCGCGCCGCATGCGCTTGCGGCGGCTCATGGCTCAGCCGCAGCGCGACGTCTACCCCTTCAGTAACCAGATCGGCGATGCGGTCATCCAGTGACAGCATCAGATTCAAGCCTGGATTCCCTTTCTGCAGCGCCAGCAGGTGTGGCATAAAAATCTGTCCCAGTCCGCTCGGCAACTGCACATGTACCTGGCCCTGAAACTGATGATCGGCAGGGTTTAACCGCCTTTCCGCCTCCCCCATCGCCTCGAGCACAAGCTGCATATCACGCCGGTAACGTTCTCCCTGCTCAGTCAGCGCCATCACTCGCGTGGTACGACGCAGCAAGACCACGCCGAGTTCCTCTTCAAGCGCCGCAATCTGCTGACTGACGGCAGATTGCTTCATCCCGCTCTGGCGGGCAGCCGCAGAAAAGGAACCGGCTTCGACCACGCGTAAAAAAGTCGTTATGGCAGTGAGCTTATTATTCATTTAATGATTCTGCTTATAAGTACCATCAGTTTCAGGGGATATATGTGAAAAAAATAATATATCACACTGTTTCTGTCACCTTCCCCGGAGAAATACGATGAATAAAACACAGCAACAGAAAGTCGCGCTGGTCGCCGGCGCCAACGGCATTATCGGCAACCAACTCGTCAAAACGCTTCTGCGCAATGGGTGGGAGGTCATCGGACTGAGCCGTCATGCCCTCTCCCACCCTGACGGCATTCCGATGGTCGAGGTTGATTTACTCGATGCCGCAGGCAGCGCGCGGGCGCTGCGGCCCCTTAGCGATATCACCCATATTTTTTACAGCGCCTGGGTGAATGCCGCAAACTGGACGGAGATGGTTGCCCCGAACGTCACTATGCTGCGTAATCTGGTCAGTCAAATCGAGCACAGGGCTCCGCTGCAAGCAGTCAGTCTGATGCAAGGATACAAGGTCTATGGCGCGCATCTTGGGCCGTTTAAAACTCCGGCGCGTGAAAGCGATCCTGGCGTCCCTGGCGCTGAATTCAACGCCGCCCAGCTCGCGTGGCTCAGCCATTTTCAACGGGGTAAAACGTGGCACTGGAATGCCATCAGGCCTGGTGTGGTAGGTAGTGCGGTCCCGGGCAATACCATGAATCTCGCGCTGAGCATCGCCCTGTACGCCTCGCTGTGCCAGGCTCTGAATCTGCCGCTGCGTTTTCCCGGGTCATCCCAGACCTGGCACAGCATCGTCGATTTCACGGATGCCGGATTGTTGGCAGAGGCGACCCTGTGGGCCGCCACCTCGTCGGCGGCACAGAATCAGGCTTTCAACGTCAATAACGGCGACATCTGGCGCTGGAGCGAACTGTGGCCGCTGATCGCACATTGGTTCGCGCTGGAGGTTGCCCCGCCGGTCAGTCTCTCTTTTCAGCAGTTATTTAAGGACTATGCCGCGCAATGGCGCGACCTTGCCGGACAGCGACTGGTGGAGTCGGAGCTTGTACGGCTCAGCGACGGCAATTTTGCTGATTTCGTCTTTAGCTGGAACTACGACATGTTTGGCGATGGCAGCAAACTGCGCCGCGCGGGCTTCCCTCGGATGCAGGCAACCGACGAAATGTTTTTCAGCCTGTTTTCGCAACTGAGAGAGGCGCGCATTATCCCCTGAACGCGCGTAGGGTAGAAATAAAAACCGCAACACGCCAGCCTGTTGCGGCAAAAAAAACCACCGGAGGAGATGTGCCCGATGCTCCCCCGGGACAATCGCTGTTTCAATCGGATATCGTTTCAGGCTCATTCAGGCCATTGCCTGACCGGCGAGAGAACCGGCCCCTATGGATAAAGCCATGGCCATTGCGCTCCAGAAAGTGATTCTTATTATTGCTTTCATTGGTGACGCATGACCCGCAACCGATGAGATATAACCAAGAATAACCAGCGAAAAAAGCGTGGAGAGAATAACCAACGTGAAAACCAGCCTTGATGGCGCTAGCCATGCGATGATGACAGGCAACAGCGCCCCGGCGGAAAAGCTGAACGCTGAAAACATCGCTGCCTGCAGCGGCTGTGCCGAATTTGTCTCTGTCAGCCCCAGTTCTTCCCGGGCATGAGCATCCAGCGCATCCTTCGCCATAAGCTGTTCCGCGACCTGGTGCGCCAGCGCCGGATCCAGTCCGCGCTGTCTGTACAGCGAAGCCAGTTCCTGCACCTCTTCCTCGTAATTTGCGGCAAGCTCTCTTTTTTCCTGACTGAGCGCCGCGTTTTCGCTATCCGCCTGCGATGAGACAGAAACATATTCGCCGGTTGCCATCGACATAGCGCCCGCAACCAGTCCGGCCACGCCGGCCAGTAAGATCCCCGACGGCGAAGTGCCCGCCGCCGCGACCCCGAGGACCAGACTGGCGGTCGACACGATGCCATCATTCGCCCCCAGCACTGCCGCTCTCAGCCAGCCTACTTTGCCGATACTGTGTCGTTCCAGATGCATGTTGTTTTCCTTTTGATCAGGAAATGAGTCATCCCGGCATGACCGATATATATAAATCACTTAATCCGTAATTTATTCTTTCATCATTAACCTTACATTAAGATTGCGCCAGTGCCATCCAGCACCTGAAGTTATTTTTTAACGAACTGTTTTATGCGAAATGATAATGGGTATCATGAACGTTCAAAAATCGTGTAAAAAAACATTAATCAGCGCACGGGTTAATATTTTTTGTCACCATGCAAATGCCGAGCAGTCTATTTTCCGGCCCTCAAAATTTAATAGCCGATGATATTCACTCTCTTTCTGATTGAGTGGCAGATTTTGTTGTGCTGCTGGCAAATAGAAAGAGCCGTAAACCCTCGGAGAGTGACCACTATTACCACCTACCGCCACAGGCGATACGAGAATGGTGCTTCAATGATTCGCGGAATGAGGCTGATGGCCGTGGATGCCGGGATATGGCGGCCTTCCATCTTTTGCATAAGGATAATCCTCCTGCCGGGAGGGAATTAGCAAGCGCAGCGCACGTATAGAAATGGCTACGCCGACAGTAGACAAAGCGACGCCGATTAATGCGTATAATAAATCACCCAACCGCCAACCGTCCCATGTGATGAAAAAATTAATCGGGACAATAAAAATAAACTGTAAAATACAGCAGTATGAACGTCCGAAATCATAACTCATTATCTTTTTTATTACGTTTAAGGGTTGACTTAAACAACCGCCCTGCCGTGATAGTCAAAGCCACTGTTTGATTTCATATCAAATAGCAAACGATTATTATAATGACAAATTTATTTTTGCGATGACCATAGGTAACTTGCGAAACGACCGTTCGATAAATACGATTCAGAAGACCCGCAGGCAGACCGGGCAGTATCTGCCCGGTCTGATAACTCACTGCGATAATGCAAATTCAATGGCCCGACGGACGGTGACAACCTGCGCCCGGGTACACTCCTGCGGGGAGGTTTTCGCGCTATCGGGATAGACTTCGGTGGTGGTGGTAAACGGCGCGCCGGTCATGGTCGAGCACAGGTGCCAGGCGTTATTGTCATACTCAACAATGCCATGACCGATGACCGGATAACCGAGTACGGTCTCCCCGGGTACTGACGGGGCTATGTGCGTCACCTGCGCAACCGCGGAAATCAACGCGCTCTGGAAATCCAGCCTTGAATTGCGCTCGTCGCTAACCAGATAGAAACCATCCGGAATATTCTCCGGTGTATACGCCACGCCGTCTCTGGCCGCCCGCGCGGGGCTGAACTCACTCTCGTCGGTATCGGTCGTTTCATGCAAATCAACGTGAACGGCGAACCGACCTTTCAATGGCGAAATGAGCCTCATCAATGCCAGGGACTCCTCCGCTGCGCCCTCCGGGAAAAATTGCCGGTTAGGATCGACGGCATCATAGTTCCAGCGGGAAATACGTTCATAGGCCCAGGGGCTGACGCAGGGAACAACCAGTAAATTGATTTTTCCCGCATATTCATTCTGACACTCAGCTAAAAACGTCAGGGCGCCCAGCACGCCGCTGGTTTCATACCCGTGGACGCCGCCCGTAACGAGAGCCACCGGCTGAGTCTCATCCCAGTTTTTTGATTTTACCGCTCTCAACGAATAAACATCATCGGCGTAACGCAATTCGCCATATTGAACGACATCGTAGCGGTGCTTCAGGCTATCGAGGACCTCTGACACATCGCGCTGGTAGCTCCTGGATCGGGTCTGATTCTGCCGCCACTGTTGTATTTCGTCTGCTGTCCAGGGTTGCCCTGGGGTACCGATTGGATAAAACGGATTCAGGCTCATATTTCACTCAGAAAAAAGAGAGTATTGGATGCGGGAAAAGATATGCAGCGTACCACCTGGAAGTGTCAATGCAAACATGTCGGGCAATCATGCCGTTGGCTTACCGCGCCATCTCAGAATGAAAGCAGACATTGCCGCAAGAACAACAGCGGTGGCAGACAGATCAACACTTCCGCCCCGGCGAAGCAGGATGAATACGAGGTCGGACGCTGTGCCTGCCGCCCTGGTCGGCAGCGACCAGGGCAATCCGCCCCCGAATCAATAGCAGATAAACTAACCGTGAAGTGATAACCCTTTGATCACTTTATCGACCATTTTTTTCGGACCACGGATCCCGAGCCCGACCAGATCCAGATTCTGTGCATCGGCGGCCATAAACACCTCACGATTGGCCTCATCATGCCCGGTAGCAAACATGGCGTGAATGTAGGGAATGATCGTCACTTCCCGCTCAAGCGCTTTGCGATGAACGACCTGTAGTTTTTCCAGCCCACCCTCAAAGATCAGCATCGGCTGGCCAGACATATTGCCATACTGTCTTCCCAGCGAATCGATATAGGGTTGGCCAAGGATCTCTGGGGCCGCCGAGGCAATCCCCGTCGCCAGAAACGCCACCACATTCAGCCGCTGCCATGTTGCTAAATCATCCCGCACGATATAGGCAATCTTTGTGTCAAACGTCATCAAAATACTCCTCTCGGTTCGGCGAAAAAAGTATCTTCGCGCAAGCGCGGGGCATCAGTATAGAACGTTTGAGCAGCGGCTCTGAAAGGCAACCGGAGACATCCGGTAAGCGCGTTTGAACCAGCGACCTAAATGGCTCTGATCGGCAAAACCGGTCTCTGACGCAACCTGCGACACAGCGAGCCCCCCTGCCAGCAGTCGTCGTGCGGTACGCAGGCGCAGACTGACCAGATAGGCATGAGGCGTCTGCCCAAAGGCCACCTTAAATTGCCGGCTCAGGCGGAACCGGTCGATACCGCTGATGTCTGCCAGCTCATCGAGGCCGGTATTCCAGGCAAGATGGTCATGCAGATAATCGCGGATCCGGTTCATCCTGATCAGTGAATCGGTCATCACCGTCGCCGGTCTCACGGCAACATGGGGAGTCAGATGCGCCACCAGACGATCCAGGTTCTCATCACACGCCAGCCGACCTTCACCCTGATGAAGGGCAGCAAAGGCCTGCGAGATGGCAATGATCAATGCGCGATCGTCGGTCAGCGTATGACGAAAAGCGGCTTCCACCAGAGAAATATCGCCCATACCGCGCTGACGCAGACTGTCAGCCATCCAGCGCTGCGGGATGTAAAGCATGGCATAGGTGAATCCACTGGGCTGCGGGGCATGGCCATCATGTACTGCCCCCGGCTCGATAAGGATCGCTTTCCCCGGCGTACTGGTATGCACCACACGGTGGCAGTTGAACCGTTGTGCCCCCTGCAATGTTACCCCCAGCAGCAGCTCCTCGTGGTCATGGCTGTCGTAGGCATGGCCTTTAAAGTGCGCGTTGACGCTTTCAATACCCGTGACGGCATCCCGGCGAAAGTCGAGCCAATCGCCGGATGTCGCCGGCTCCGTTTTTCCTGACATAATCACACTCTGACAGCGTTGGCGGGACAATAAGCTTAACAGGGAACGGAGCAGCGCATTGGCCTAAAATGCGCCACACATTATCGGCGATCCTCGGCGCATCGTCCCCACCTGTCTCTGCCGGGTGGAGATTCCGGCCCCCGTTTCAATCAATTTATTTGATGCATTATGTTAAACAACCGTTATTTATTCTGCTCAGGGAATACGTAAAGTAGTGATTATGCCAAACGGTTACCGGCAGGCTTCATTAAGCCCGGTGCCGTCAACTGAACATTTCCCTGCAAACCAGGATAAAGACGTCATGAAAAAGATTGGATTTTTGTCATTTGGTCACTGGACGCCCTCGCCGCAGTCCGCAACCCGCTCTGCCGCTGACGCATTGCTGCAATCCATCGACCTGGCGGTTGCCGCGGAAGAGCTGGGCGCTGACGGCGCCTGGTTCAGAGTGCATCACTTTGCTCGCCAGCTCAGCTCGCCGTTTCCCCTGCTGGCGGCGATCGGTGCCAGAACCCGGCATATTGAGATAGGCACCGGCGTTATCGATATGCGCTATGAAAACCCGCTGTACATGGCCGAAGAGGCCGGCGCGGCGGATTTGATCTCCGGCGGACGCCTGCAACTGGGTATCAGCCGGGGGTCCCCGGAACAGGTGATCGATGGCTGGCGCTATTTCGGTTACGTCCCTGCCGAAGGGGAAAATGACGCCGATATGGCGCGTCGGCATACTGAGGTGCTGCTGGACGTCTTACGCGGCGAAGGTTTTGCAAAACCCAGTCCGCAGCCGATGTTCCCGAACCCGCCGGGTCTGCTGCGCCCGGAACCCCATTCCGCAGGACTGCGCGACCGCATCTGGTGGGGGGCCGGTTCGAATGCGACGGCGGAGTGGGCCGCCAGACTGGGCATGAACCTGCAAAGCTCAACCCTGAAAAACGATGAAACCGGCGAGCCGTTCCATATTCAACAGGCGAAACAGATCCGGGTCTATCGCGACGCCTGGGCGCAAGCCGGGCATGCGCACACGCCGCGCGTCTCCGTCAGTCGCAGCATTTTTGCCCTGATGGACGATCGGGACCGGCGCTATTTTGGCGCCAGCCATGACGACGGCGATAAAGTCGGTTTCCTTGATGAGAAAACCCGCGCCATTTTTGGTCGCAGCTATGCCGCCGAACCTGACAAGCTGATTGCCCAATTGAAACAGGATGAGGCGATTGCCGAGGCGGATACGCTGCTGCTGACCGTGCCGAATCAGCTCGGCGTCGACTACAACGTGCACGTCATCGAGTCCATACTGCAGCATGTTGCGCCAGCGATGGGCTGGCGCGACAAATAAGTGAGCGATGTCAACGCCCTGTCCGTTAACAACGGGCGGGGCGCTTAGCCTGGGCCAGCGGGATGGCTTACGAGCGGGTCGGCGGCTGAAGCTGATAGATCCACGCGGTCACGCGCTGATCCTCTGCTGTCGTCACTTCGACCGCCACGCGGTCGTAGCCCTCCTCAAATTCATCCAGCATGGGCCAGTGTGCGGCAAGTTTATCCGATATAAAGAGGTAACCGTCGACCCGGGGACCGTGTTTATCGAGAACGATACCCGGGAAGTCGGCAGCGGCTCCCCAGCCGCGCGCATAAAACGTGCCGTGCACCCAACCCGGCAACCACTCGCCGCCGATACTTTCCAGAAGGGGGGCATTTTCATGGCCCGGCCGCAGCGTGCCGTAGACAAATAAGCGTTCCATGATTCCTCGTCGCAAAGTCACTCGTGCCCAACGGGCGGTACAAAGGTTCAAAATACGAGGGAACACGACAGTTAGCAAGACGCTGGAAACATGGATAACCCGCCCCGCAGAAGTGATTAATTTTTCTGCAGTGTTTTTCAACCGCTTAGCGGATAGGGAGGCTTTCCGGGTTGCTGATTCGCCATCAGTAGAGTATGCCTGGAGTGTCTTATACCCACAACCTCACTCACCATCCTACCGGAGGCTTTACATGAGCAAACTCGGGATTAATGGCTTTGGTCGTATCGGACGTCTGGTACTACGCCGTTTGTTGGAAGTGAACAGCCCGCTTGAAGTGGTGGCAATCAACGATCTGACCTCGCCGAAGGTGCTGGCCTATTTGTTAAAACATGATTCGAACTACGGACCGTTCCCGTGGAGCGTTGATTTTACGGAAGATGCGCTGATTGTTAACGGCAAAAAAATTACCGTCTATGCCGAGAAAGAAGCCGGGCATATTCCGTGGAAAGCGGTGGGTGCCGAACTGATTGTCGAGTGTACCGGCTTCTACACGTCAACCGAGAAGGCACAGGCTCACCTTGATGCCGGAGCGAAAAAAGTCCTGATCTCCGCCCCTGCCGGTGACATGAAGACCATCGTCTATAACGTCAACGACGATACCCTGACTGACGATGACACCATCATTTCCGTCGCCTCCTGTACCACCAACTGCCTCGCGCCGATGGCCAAAGTCCTCAACGACGCCTTCGGCATTAAAATCGGCACCATGACCACCATTCATGCCTACACTGGCACTCAGTCGCTGGTAGACGGCCCGCGGGGGAAAGATTTACGAGCCTCGCGCGCGGCAGCGGAAAACATCATCCCGCACACCACCGGGGCGGCGAAAGCCATCGGGCTGGTGATTCCTGCGCTCAGCGGCAAGCTAAAGGGTCACGCCCAGCGCGTGCCGACCAAAACCGGCTCAGTCACTGAACTGGTCTCCATCCTGGAGAAAAAAGTCACCGCCGATGAGGTCAATCAGGCGATGAAGAAAGCGGCGGAGAACAACGAATCCTTCGGCTACACCGAAGAAGAGATCGTCTCTTCCGACATTATCGGCAGCCACTTCGGCTCTATTTACGATGCCACCCAGCTTGAAGTCGCTGAAGCCGGTGACCTGCAGTTGGTCAAAACCGTGGCCTGGTACGATAACGAGTACGGTTTTGTCACCCAGCTAATCCGCGTGCTGGATAAATTTGCCCGCTAGCCATCGCGGCGGCGAAACCAGGCGGGTAGCCCGGCTATCCGCTTTTTTGTCGGCCAACATCCGGCGCTGATGTGTAAACGGACGCCCCTCAGCCAGGCGCCCGGGCATTCAGCGCGTCGCTCAGCAGGCTGTCTTCACTCAGCCGTTGTCCGGCGTCAAGGATCTCCGCAGGGATATCCACATGGACGATAAAATCTTTTCCGCGCGGGCCGTATCCCTGTGGCGCATCCAGCAGCCGCGGCAGCTCTCCAAGGATCAGCGACAGATAACGTCCGACCGGCCACAGTCCGGCAGAGTCACCGCGAAAAGCCAGCCCGTTTTCCGTATTGCCCAGTAGCGGCGCGCAACCCGGCATACTGTACCATTGCGGCACAACCGCCTCTCCCTGCCAGACGCGGGCGAAGGTCGCCATGGTCCGCCGCTGCATCGTCGGATCCTGGAGCACCACGCCGGCGCGAGGAGCCAATCCCGTCGCCGCCAGCATCTCACGGGTAAAGCTCGCGTTTTCACCACAGTTGGTGGAATGGTCCTCAACCACGATCATGTCGCGAGCGATCTGCCAGAAACGGTGGGCAATATCGGCGAGGATATGCGCCTCCGGGCGCCCGTCAACCGGCAGCGACCGATAGCGCGGATCGTGACGTACCGCGTCGTAGAGAAAGACAGTGGAGTGACCAACGCCGCCGCTAATCAGCAGCGGAACCCCGGAGTCCGCCGCCAGCCGACAGGCCGCGTCAATGGTCGGGATCACTGCATTGCCCGCCAACACCACAATATCCACCGCTGGCCTCGGCGCCTCGGCGGTAAAATCATCCAACGCCAGCCACTGACCCAGGCGGTTGGCTGCCGCCAGCGTGGCATCCGGCAGGGATGGGAAATACTCAGTCATACTCGCTCCTTTCGTGCCATCTCATCTATCACGGACGTCCGACCATGGCATAAACCGTCGTCCACGGCGCCGGGTCATCAATGGTAATTCGTCACGATAAAGAATCCACCATAGCTAAACCGATTGGCTTGCACCTGAATCGTTCAGCGTAATGATGCCATTAATGAGCGCCTGGGCTCACTAATAATCATTTTGACCGCGTGATATCTCGACAAAAGGCGCGCGGGACGGCGACCGGTATCTGGCTGGAACGATGGCTACTCAGGCGGATGCTGATTGGTTAAGACGACGCCGACAGCAGACTCGTGGCTGTCGGCGTCAGATCAGGCGTTCAGCTTCTCCAGCTGTATTCGCCCTTCCCGCTTCCGTTTTAACGTCCAGAACAGCCACAGCACCACAAACCACAGCGGCGTCGCCATCAACGCTTTCAGCGTGTCCGGATCGAAAATCATCATAAAAAACGAGAAGGCGAAAAACAGCAGGCAGATCCCGCTCATGACAACACCTGCCGGCATCTTGAACGTCGATTGCTCATGCAGATCCGGACGCTTGTAGCGGTACACCAGATAAGCCACCAGAATCATCCCCCAACTGAATACCACCATAATTGCCGCCAGTGTCGACACAATGGTAAACAGCGTCATCACGTTCGGTACCAGGAACAGAATGCCGAGGGTGCTGAGCGCCGGCATCCAGGCTGACATCTGCGAAAACCAGTACTGCATATAGCTGCCGCACACCACCACGTCGGCGATACAGGTCACCACCCAGCTCAGCCAGTAGGTCCAGCCTAAATAGAAGCTGGCCTGCGGACCGAGGTAATCGCCGACGAAATCGGCGAAAGAACGGTAATCAAGCCGGGTGAGCAGCACCTCGCCCATGGCCCGCATGACCATATAGGTAAAAAAACCACCAGTACATTTTACAGGGGTATTTGTTAACTCTCAGTTAATACCTTGTGCATTAAGTGCTCTCATGCTGGGCCCTGTCATGTCACAAAGTCAAGACCAGCATTATCATTTTATTCACTTTTTGAATATCATCAATATAATGATAAATATTAAAAAATTACTTTACTACTCACTTTACTGCATAAAATATGCATATAAATGCACGGCGTGGGCGCGTTTTTCGCTGCGTAGTTATGCAATCAAAAAACCAAATTTCTAACAAAAATTTAAAATTCGGAATAGCCATCAAATACCGGTTTATAAAATTGGTGATAACATTCATTACACAGAGTTTACTGCTGTACCTATTCCACGGTTTCACACGACATAAATAACATTGAGAACAGGACTCTTATGGAAAAGTTATCTTACGCATCTGAAAGTCATACATCTCCATGGACAACCTACCTGCGTCAGATCGACCGCGTCGCACCTTATCTGGGCGATCTCGCCTACTGGGTGGAAACTCTGCGTCACCCCAAACGCGCGCTGATTGTCGACATTCCGGTGCAGATGGATGATGGTACTATCCGCCACTTTGAAGGTTATCGCGTCCAGCACAATCTATCGCGCGGACCGGGTAAAGGTGGTGTTCGCTACCATCCAGACGTTGACCTGAATGAAGTGATGGCACTTTCTGCCTGGATGACCATCAAGTGTGCCGCGGTCAATATTCCTTACGGCGGTGCGAAAGGCGGCGTACGCGTCGACCCGTTCAGCCTGTCAGAAGGTGAGCTGGAACGTCTGACCCGCCGCTATACCAGCGAAATCGGCCTGATTATCGGGCCGCAAAAAGATATTCCGGCCCCGGACGTCGGCACCAACGGTAAAGTGATGGCGTGGATGATGGATACCTACTCCATGAACCATGGCACCACCATTACCGGCGTGGTAACCGGCAAGCCGATTCACCTCGGCGGTTCGCTGGGACGTGAAAAAGCCACCGGTCGCGGCGTCTTTATTACCGGCCGTGAAGTGGCTGGGCGTTGCGGAATTGAAATTGAAGGCGCGAAAGTGGCGCTGCAAGGTTTCGGTAACGTCGGTAGCGAAGCCGCACGTCTGTTCGCCGAGGTGGGCGCGCGTATCGTGGTGATTCAGGACCACACCGCCACCCTGTATAACGAAGGGGGCATTGATATGGCGGCCCTGAGCGCATGGCAGACGGAGAAGAAACAGATTGCCGGTTTCCCGGGTGCCCGCGAAATTGACAAAGATGCCTTCTGGACCACCCAGATGGACATTCTGATCCCCGCCGCGCTCGAAGGCCAGATCACGCGCGAGCGCGCAGAAAAACTGACCTGTAAGCTGGTGCTGGAAGGGGCGAACGGGCCGACCTATCCGGAAGCGGACGATGTCCTTGCCGAACGTGGCGTCATTGTGGTTCCGGACGTTATCTGTAACGCCGGCGGTGTGACCGTCAGCTACTTTGAATGGGTCCAGGACATGGCGAGCTTCTTCTGGAGCGAAGAGGAGATCAACGCCAAAATGGACCGCATCATGACGGACGCGATCATCCATGTCTGCGAGAAAGCCGCTGACAAAGAGTGTTCGCTGCGTACCGCAGCCTATATCGTCGCCTGTGAGCGTATCCTGATGGCGCGTAAAGATCGCGGTATCTATCCGGGTTAAGATGCAGCGACCACCGCCCGGGCGATGGCCCGGGCTTTTTTTGCCCGTGCGCCCGGGCATTCCACTGGCCTCCCTCTGCCCGATAATCCGCTACGCTTATGGAGCCTGGGCGACAGCATTCTTGCGTCGTTCCTCAACCGCCAATGCCTGGGTGGATATCTCGACACCTGGCGCCACGCAAATGAGCGTCGTGCAGGTGAAAAACAATCTGCAGCAGGCGCGGATGGATTGATACCGGTCGCTGGAAGTCGGCGGGTCTGACTCATCAGGGATGTAACGCGGGAAATCGCTTATGCAACAAAAATGGTCTGCCGTTGACAGTTATCTGGTTGATGCTTTAATTCCCCACGATCCGCTGCTCGCACAGGTGCTGGCGAACAATCAGCGCGCCGGGCTACCCGCTCACGACGTCGCCGCCAATCAGGGGCAGTTTCTGGCGCTGCTGGTGCGCATGGTGCGGGCGCAGCGGGTGCTGGAAATCGGCACGCTCGGTGCATATAGCTCCATCTGGATGGCCCGTGAGCTGCCAGAAGATGGCGAGCTGCTGACCCTGGAAGCCTCCCCGCACCATGCCGCGGTGGCTCGGGAAAATCTACGCCTGGCGGGGGTCAATAAGCAGGTTACGCTGCGGGAAGGTCCGGCACTGGAGACTCTGGAGTCCCTCGGCGATCGCCCGCCTTTTGATCTGATTTTTATTGATGCCGACAAACCCAGTAATCCCGATTATTTGCGCTGGGCCTTGCACTATTCCCGACCAGGAACATTGATTATCGGCGATAACGTGGTACGCGATGGCGAGGTGGTCAACCCGCACAGCGAGGACGATCGCGTGCTGGGGGTGCGACGCTTTATCGAGATGATGGCCCGCGATCCGCGTCTGACGGTCACGGCGCTGCAAACGGTAGGCAGCAAAGGCTGGGATGGGTTTACGCTGGCGTGGGTGAACGGCTAAACGTCCGCGCAGCGCAGGCAACAGGGTAAGCCGATCGCTTAACCCTTGTCGCCCACTCAGCGTCGCGCCAGCAGGAAAGTCCGCCGCTTTCAGATCGTCACTTACGCGACGATCTGCTCCATTGCCTGCAGCACCCGCTTATCGGAAATGGGATACGGCGTACCGAGCTGTTGGGCGAAGAAGCTGACGCGCAGCTCCTCAATCATCCAGCGAATCTCCTGCACATCTGCATCCCCACGACGCCCCAGCGGCAGCTTATTTAACCACTGCTGCCAGGCCTGCTGAATGTTCTCCACTTTCAGCATCTGCGCCCGGTCGCGGTGCGGATCGATGGCCATTTTCTCCAGCCGTTTTTCAATCGCCTGCAGATAGCGCAGGGTATCCCCCAGCCGACGGAAACCGTTGCCGGTAACGAAACCGCGATAGACCAACCCGCCCATCTGCGCCTTAATATCCGACAGTCCCAGCGCCATGCTCATGTCGACGCGCCCTTTCAGCCGCTTATTGATGTTAAACACCGCGGTCAGAATCTGTTCGACCTGTCTGGCTATCTCCACCACCGTTTCGTTCAGTTCGGCGCGCACTTTTTCATGCAGCGCGGCAAACGCCTCTTCGCTCCACACCGGGCCGCCTGCCTCATCAATCAGCTTATCGACGCCGCAGGAGATACAGTCATCAATCAGATCCAGCACTTTGCCGTAAGGGTTAAAATAGAGCCCCAGCTTGGCTTTATTCGGCAACTTCTCATGTAGATACTTAATCGGCGACGGGATATTCAGCAACAGCAGACGGCGCAGCCCCTGCCACATCGCCTGCTGCTGTTCCAGCGGATTATCAAACAGCTTGATCGCCACGCTGTCGCGCTCATCCACCAGCGCCGGCCAGGCTTTCACTTTATAGTTGCCGCGTTTTTGCTCGTAGCTCTCCGGCAACTGGCCGAAACTCCAGATGTGCAGCCCGCGCTGCTCGATGCCATCGTCAGCCACCGCAGAAAGCGTCTCCTGTACTTTGCCTTTCAACGTCTCTTTTAAATCCTGCAGCGAACGCCCTTCCGCCAGTTTTTTGTTCTTGTCATCCACCACCCGGAAGGTGATTTTCAGGTGATCGGGCACCTGATCCCACTGCCAGGCATCGCGGTCGATGGTGACGCCGCTCATCCGTCGCAACTCGCGCTCCAGCGAATCCAGCAACGGTAACTCCAGCGGCGTCGCGCCGCCCAGAAAAGCCTCAGCGTAGTTCGGTGCCGGCACGAAATTACGCCGCACCGGTTTCGGCAGCGATTTAATCAGCGCAATAATCAGCTCGCGGCGCAGGCCGGGGATCTGCCACTCAAACCCGGCCTCTTCCACCTGGTTAAGCAACGGTAGCGGAATATGTACCGTCACCCCGTCGGCATCGGCGCCCGGTTCAAACTGATAGGTCAACCGCAGCTTCAGGTTGCCCTGATGCCAGAAGTTCGGATAGTCGAGCTTACTGACCTGCTCCGCACCTTCCTTAATCAGCATGCTCTTTTCAAAGTTGAGCAGATCCGGCGTTTCGTGGCTGACCGCTTTCCACCATTTATCAAAGTGGCGCGCGGAGATCACGTCATGGCTAATGCGCTGGTCGTAGAACTCAAACAGCGTTTCGTCATCGACGAGAATGTCGCGACGGCGCGATTTATGCTCCAGCTCTTCGATTTCTGTGCGCAGCTTAAGGTTGTCGCGGAAGAATGCGTGGCGAGTCTGCCAGTCTCCTTCCACCAGTGCGTGGCGGATAAACAGCTCGCGGCACAATCCCGGGTCGATCTGGCTGTAATTCACTTTGCGGGCGGCGACGATCGGCAGGCCGTAGACGGTCACTTTTTCCGTCGCCATCACCGCCCCCTGTGCCCGTTCCCAGTGCGGTTCGCTGTATGACCGTTTAAGCAGATGCTGCGCCACCGGCTCTATCCATTCCGGATCGATCCGTGCGGCGATGCGTCCCCACAAGCGGCTGGTCTCCACCAGTTCGGCGACCATCGTCCATTTCGGCGGCTTTTTAAACAACCCGGAACCGGGGAAAATAGAGAAGCGAGCATTACGCGCGCCGGTAAACTCCTGCTTATCGGCATCTTTCATCCCGATGTGCGACAGCAGGCCGGTCAGCAGCGCAGTATGGATTTCGCGGTATTCCGCCGGTTCGCTGTTAATCGGCAGCCCCAGCTCTTTCACTACCTGGCGCAGCTGGGTATAGATATCCTGCCACTCGCGCACCCGCAGATAGTTGAGAAAATCGGTGCGGCACTGGCGACGGAACTGGTTCGAGGAGAGCGCCTTTTGCTGCTCACCGAGGTAGTTCCACAGGTTAACAAACGCGAGGAAATCGGACTCTTTATCATGGAAGCGGCGATGTTTCTCATCGGAGGCCTGCTGCTTGTCCATCGGGCGCTCGCGCGGATCCTGAATCGACAGCGCCGAGGTGATGATCATCGCTTCACGCACGCAGCCGTGTTTTTGCGCTTCCAGCACCATCCGCGCCAGACGCGGGTCAACCGGCAACTGGCTGAGCTGACGGCCCATCGGTGTCAGCTTATACGCGGTCTGTTGCTCGTCGGTCGTAATCGCCCCCAGCTCTTCCAGCAGACGCACGCCATCCTGGATATTGCGCTTATCCGGCGCTTCGACGAACGGGAACGCAGCGATATCGCCCAGCCCGAGGGCGGTCATTTGCAGAATAACCGACGCCAGGTTGGTACGCAGGATTTCCGGGTCGGTAAATTCCGGGCGCGAGAGGAAATCGTCTTCGGAATAGAGACGAATACAGATCCCTTCGGAAACACGCCCGCAGCGCCCTTTACGCTGGTTAGCGGAGGCCTGAGACACCGGCTCAATCGGCAGACGCTGCACCTTGGTACGGTAGCTGTAGCGGCTGATGCGCGCGGTGCCGGGATCGATAACGTACTTGATGCCCGGGACCGTCAGCGAGGTTTCCGCCACGTTGGTCGCCAGCACGATCCGCCGCCCGCTATGGGACTGGAAGACGCGGTTCTGTTCGCTGTTCGATAACCGCGCATACAGCGGTAGCACTTCGGTATGGCGCAGATTGAGCTTATTCAACGCATCGGCGGTATCGCGAATTTCACGCTCGCCGCTCATAAAGATCAGGATATCTCCGAGGCTTTCACGGCTCAGCTCATCCACAGCATCGAAAATGGCCTGCAACTGATCGCGTTCAGTATCATCCGCCTCTTCGACAATCGGCCGATAGCGCACTTCCACCGGATAAGTCCGCCCGGACACTTCGATAATCGGCGCATTGTTAAAGTGGCGCGAAAAGCGTTCCGGGTCGATGGTCGCCGAGGTGATAATAATTTTCAGGTCCGGGCGACGCGGCAGCAGCTCGCGCAGATAGCCCAGCAGGAAATCGATGTTCAGGCTACGTTCGTGCGCTTCATCGATGATGATCGTGTCATATTGCATCAGCAGCCGGTCCTGCTGGATTTCCGCCAGCAGGATACCGTCGGTCATCAGCTTAACCATGGTGTTATCGCTGACGTGGTCGCTAAAGCGAACTTTATAGCCGATGCAGCCGCCCGGCTCCGTTTGCAGCTCTTCGGCAATACGGTTCGCCACGGTGCGCGCCGCCAGACGACGCGGCTGCGTATGGCCAATCAGCCCTTTCACCCCGCGCCCCAGTTCCATGCAGATTTTCGGCAACTGGGTGGTTTTACCCGAACCGGTTTCGCCCGCCACAATCACCACCTGGTGATCGCGTATGGCTTCGAGAATCTCTTGTTTTTTCTGGCTAACCGGCAGATTTTCCGGGTAGGTAATCGTCGGGCGCGATGCCTCACGCAGCAGGACTCTCCCTGCGGCTTGTTCGATCTCTTGTGCCATCTCCTGAAGAATGGATTGCTGGGTTTCAGGATTTTTAACTTTCTTCACGCCATGCAGGCGACGGGAAAAGCGTGACTTATCACGCAGCATTAAGCCATCAAGCTGTTGGAATAGCAGAGAGAAGGTGAACTTTTGTTGTTCTGTCATAGCGTTATCGGGCAGTGCACTGCCGGGAAAAATCTCTTTTGATGTATTGCTGTATATTACCACATCTGCGAATCGCATGCCTTGTTCAAAAAAATTGAATACAGAGTTCGATTTATTGCGCTTTCTCTGTGGCATGATTGTGAATACAGTGTCAACAAGCACCAGGGTATCGACCCGTCAATCTCATATAAGGAAACACCCATGAGTAAAGTATTAGTACTGAAATCCAGTATTCTGGCAGGGTACTCACAATCTGGTCAGCTGTCCGACTATTTTGTTGAACAATGGCGTGAGCAGCACGCTGATGATGTGATCACCGTGCGTGACCTGGCAGCCAATCCGATTCCGGTACTGGATGGTGAACTGGTTGGCGCGCTGCGTCCGAGCGACACGCCGCTGACTCCGCGCCAGCAGGAAGCGCTGACGCTGTCTGACGAGCTGATCGCCGAGCTGCAAGCGAATGATGTGATTGTCATTGCGGCGCCGATGTATAACTTCAACATCCCGACCCAGTTGAAAAACTACTTCGACCTGGTGGCTCGCGCCGGCGTGACCTTCCGCTACACCGAGAAAGGACCGGAAGGTCTGGTGACCGGTAAACGTGCGGTGGTGCTGACCAGCCGTGGCGGTATCCATAAAGATACCCCGACCGACCTGGTCACGCCGTACCTGTCTACCTTCCTCGGCTTCATCGGTATCACCGATGTGAACTTTGTCTTCGCCGAAGGCATTGCTTACGGCCCGGAAGTCGCAGCCAAAGCACAGTCCGATGCCAAAGCGGCCATCGACAGCGTGGTTGCCGCGTAATATAGATTGCCACTCCCACCGCCCGGTGGGAGTTTCTTCTCCCCGTCACCCACCTTACGCGACGCCTCGTAAAATCAGCAGCCCAATCTGCCTGTAAACCCTCCAACATATACGATAGCGCTCACGGCTTGAGGCCTACTCATGTGCTGTGCGATTGAATTTATCGAAACGCCGCTGGTTACCCGGCAGATAAAACCGCTTGCTACTGACGATGAGCTTCGGGCGCTGCAGAAAGAACGCATTGGCAATCCGGATGCCGGGGATATCATCCAGAATACGGGGGCTACGGAAAATCAGGATGGCGACAGGTGCTCAGGGGAAAAGCGGCAGCGCGAGGGTGATTTATTTCCTCGCAACCGCAGAGAACCAGCGTGGGTACCATTAAAAGCCCGACGTAACCCAACGGGACATGCGGCAAAAGTGCTGGCGGCGATTCAGGCCAACCCGGCACTCTTTCGCGAGATGGCTAAATATTAGGCCCTCAATGCCGGAGGGCTCTGATTCAGGATGATGATTTCGGCCGCAGGTTTTCATCAAACGCCAGCCGTTTTCTCTGCGGCTCCACCTGACGCAGCGTCTGCTGGCAGCGTTCAACCAGCACCTGATACTCCCGCGTCCCCTGCTTTTTCCACGCGATCTCCTGCTCGCTCAGGGTGCGGATCGCTTTTGCCGGGCTGCCGACAATCAGATGGTTGGCGGGCATCTCGGCTTTCGCCTTCACAAACGCCGATGCGCCGACAATGCTGTTTTCGCCGATGGTCGCACCGTCGATCATCACCGCGCCCAAGCCTCGCGGAATGCCGCCTGCTATCCGGCGGCTGAAAGCACCACTGTCTCCGGGAGCCGGGTACGGTGGCAATACGCGCTGGTCACCGGGATAAGATTGGTCAGGTTAATCGGGACCTGCGCATTTTGAAGCGCCAGATCCTCGCTGCCGTTTTACCCGTCAGCCGGGCCCGTCACTGCCGGCCGCCAGCAGCGGTACAATAAGATCGCTCAGCGGCGTCGCAATGCCGTGCAGGCGCCCACGGCGCTGTATCACGCCGTTACGAATCGCCCATTCCAGCGGCCGCCCGCTTTCGCGGTCAATCAAAATCGAAGTACTGAGATCGGGCGGCGCACGATGGAATCCGTCGACAATTTCCTGCGGCACGCTGTCGCTCAGCCTGGCGCCTTCCGCGCGCGCGACGAGCAGGCATTCGCGTAAATAGGCCAGCGCGATGTCGGTGATATCGTCACGGGCGAACATACCGGCCCGACGGCCCGTCAGCACCATCAGACCAGCCACCGCATTTTGCAGCAGCTTACGCCAGGCGACGGTGGTGAAGTCATCGGCCAGCTCCACCGCGCAGCGGGTGCCTTGCAGCGTTTGCTGTACCAGCCGGGCCTGCGGCAGATCCGGCAAGGTCAGCCGGGGCGTCGCTCGCAGCCAGACAGAGGAGTCGGGTTCGCGCTGCGCCGGAAACCACACCACCGCGGGCAACACCGTCGCTCCCGCGACGTGATCGGCAAACTGCGCCTGCTGTTCGACGCCATTTTGCAACACGCACACCACCGTTTTTTCATCGCACAACGCGGTCAGCCACGGGGCAATATCGGGGTTCTGGGTCGCTTTGACCGCAACGAAAACCAGCGAAAACGGCCGCACAATGGCCGTGGAGTCGGTCAGTACCGGACCGGGGACCGTAATCTCTCCGCCATCGAATTTGAGCAGCAGCTGCGCATGAGATGTTCGCCCGCACACCACCGGCGTGCGCCCCACCTCATGTAACGCTGCGGCTATCGTGGTGCCAATCGCCCCGGGGCCAAGAAGGGCAACGGCAGGCTCCTTCAACATCATATCCGCCTCCTGATGATAAGCTCCGCCACCATGGCGGGAAGGCATTAACAGTAGCGATAAATGCGCTGATTCAGCAACCCCTGTTCGCGGATAACGACGGGTACGCGGCCCTGTCATATTTAGCGGGAAATCGTCAGGGAGATGCTGCCGCGATTGTTATCGTACATTTGCCACGCATCGTTGGCGTAAGCGTAAAAATAGCCGCTTTTAGACGGTGTGAACCGACATCCGCTACCGATAATAACGAGCTCATGCCGTGGCTCAGGCGCGTCGGGCGCGGGATCCGCGTGATTGGCAACCACGCCAATCAGCGCAAACCATGGCGCCGTACCGACGCGTCTGCTAAGCCAAAAATCCACATCCTGGTTTTTGCTTCCCCCTTTCCACAACGCTTCCAGTTTGTCAGAAACGGAAGCCATAATTTGCGTGGCCTCGCCGGGATAAAACTTACCGTCATCGGTCCCGCCCGCATCGCAGGGCACCGAGCCATCCCCCCATTTGCCGGTGGACATAAAGCGATACTCAACACCCGCCTCAAACCAGATCCCCGTTGCATTCCAGCGCTCACGCGCAAAAACGTCAAAGGTCGCCGGGTGTTCTGCCGTCACATCGGTGAGCGGTCGGTAACGACCGTGGAGCAGCATCGGCCGACTTTGCTGCTGTATCACGCTGGCATCGACATCGGGACTTCCGGCGACAATCCGCGGTACGCTGCACGGGCAGGTATGCAGCCGTTTAAAAATGCCGGTGGCCGAATCATGCGGCAGTCCATGAGGGCGGGAGCCAGTTGAGCGTCGATACCCGGCAGCAGCGTAAGTCCCAGTCCACCGGCCTCTGCCATTATCCATTGCAGAGTGATGTCCGATAATCCGCACTGCGCGTAGTCGCCGCCGACATCAGCATGCACGCCGACAAACCAACACTTGTCGGTTCGCAGCCTGTACCGGCTGTTTGCCGACAAGGGTCTGGTGGTCGCACAATATATTACGAACCGGCGTCTCGATCTCTGCGCGCAGGCGCTGCGCAATGCCCGCGATGACGAAAAGCTGGCAGGAATTGGCTATAGCTGGGGATTCAGCGACCACAGCCACTTCTCTACCGCCTTCAAACAGCGTTTTGGCGTGTCGCCTGGGGAATATCGTAAGCGCTGCCGCTGATTTTTATACGGTAATGGGCCGTAAACCCGCCATAGCTGGCACCCGCTTCTGACAGCGGTCTCCTTCTGAGACCACCGCGCAAATAGCTTTATCCGCTGCTGAGCCCACCGTTGAGGTTGCCGCTAGCCTCATCCAGCGCATTTCGCCCCTGTTCCCGCCAGACCAGATTCTGGCCCTAAAAACAAAAGCGTATAAAAAAACATAATATGGAATTTTAATTTCATTAATAAGCACATGGTGTTAAAAGCGTGAATCTTATCAAATGGTTAACTTTTAATTCAATAGCTTATTTTGGCAAACCCCGCAAATCCATTCGTAAATTATCATTAAATATCAATAGCATAAAATGAGATCTTTTTCACTCAAAAGACAGAATTCTTTTCACCTCCAACAAACAAAATGAAATTAAACTTCCAATATGTGATCTATTTGTGATTTTATTTCATTTTGGGGTGTCATATTACTCTTCGATAAACGCAATCTGTCCACTCTCTGCGGTACACAAACCCGCAAGCACGGAGGAGACCATGAAGGAAACAGAAACAAGATTTATCCCGTCAGACAACAGGAAACGTGGTCATGCCATTGACGACGTTGTGGGCACGACGGTTTCTCCACAGAAAGGAGCACCGGCGACGAAAAACAACGGGGCGTCGGCAAACTCCCCCGTAGCGCAGGTTGGCTTTCCTCGCTTTATGCGCCAAGACCAAACACGGTGCCGGATTCGCACAGCCCGCTCTGTGCAAAAGCGCTGTCGGGTAACCGTGTGAAGATCGACAGACATGCATCACAGATGCCATACACCACCCAGAGACACTGATAACACACCGTCAATCAAAAACACGTCTCATCGCCCGTTGCTGATCGGCATATGGCGATGAAGACGAAAAATCGCACCACCCGTCTGGCTTCCACCGTCATCGTTCGACAGGATAAAACTGTAACCGTGGCGAAGAGAAACAGAATAACCGGTGCTGTTGATGAAAATAAAAGGGATGAAAATGTCAGCTATCATGAAACTGAACGTACAGCAAAGAAAACGGCTTCACCAAATAACGCTCGTGGCAACATTTGGTGGCCTGCTTTTCGGCTATGACACCGGGGTTATTAATGGTGCATTTTCTTCACTGAAGCAATATATGAGCCTGACGCCGACGACGGAAGGTCTGGTCATGAGCGTATTGCTTGTGGGCGCGGCTATTGGCAGCGTTTTTGGCGGTACCCTCGCCGATTATTTTGGCAGACGAAAATATCTGCTCTGTCTGTCATTTATTTTCCTGATTGGGGCAGTAATGTCAGCCCTCGCGCCGAATATCACCGTATTGCTGATATCCCGTTTTCTACTGGGGTATGCCGTAGGTGGCGCTTCCGTCACGGCACCGACCTTTATTTCTGAAGTTGCTCCCACTGAAATGCGCGGTAAACTCACGGGGCTAAATGAGGTCGCCATTGTTATCGGGCAGCTTGCCGCATTTGCCATCAACGCCGTGATTGGCATCATCTGGGGCCACCTCCCCGAAGTCTGGCGATATATGTTAATGGTCCAGGCTATCCCGGCCATCTGTTTATTTGTCGGAATGTTGCGTTCACCGGAAAGTCCGCGCTGGCTGGTCAGCAAAAACCGTCACCAGGAAGCGCTGGAAGTCTTAAAGCAGATCCGCTCGCCGGAACGTGCAGCGCAAGAATTTGCCGATATTTCTACTCTTATTAAAGTCGAAGCCGATCGTAAATTCAGTACGCAAAGCGCATTTGTCACCCTTCTTACTACGCCGTGGATTTTTAAATTACTGCTGGTGGGCATCATTTGGGCCGCGTTGCAGCAGACCCCGGGGTCAATGTCATTATGTACTATGGCACCGAGATCCTCAGTACCGCCGGGTTCTCAGAAAGAACCTCTTTAATATGCAATGTGCTCAACGGCGTCTTCTCCGTGGGCGGAATGCTGGTTGGGGTCTTTTTCCTTGTTGACCGCTTTAAACGCAAGACCATCATTATTTACGGCTTTGCGATTATGGCGACGCTGCACCTGATTATTGCCGGTGTTGATTACACGCTGGTTGGCGATGTCAAAGCGACGGCCATCTGGCTGCTTGGCGCGATGTTTGTCGGGGTCATGCAAGGGACGATGGGCTTTATTACCTGGGTGGTACTGGCCGAACTGTTCCCGCTGAAATTCCGCGGCCTGTCGATGGGGATTTCCGTGTTTTTCATGTGGATCATGAATGCCATTGTCAGCTACCTGTTTCCGCTGCTGCAGGCCAAACTCGGCCTTGGCCCCGTATTCCTGATTTTTGCGGCCATTAACTATATAGCAATTATCTTTGTGGTCACGGCGCTCCCGGAAACCGCAAACAAATCGCTGGAACAATTAGAAGAAGAGCTATCGTCTAATAAATATGATACGCGGGTGAATAACGGCGCGGAGGTCGCTCACAATGATCGCTAATATTACGCAAGAGAATCTTCACCTTGGCTACAAGGCAAAAAATAAGGCTGAAGTCCTCGCCCTGCTCGGCGCGGAATTTAAACAGAAAGGCTACGTCAGCGCAGACTGCGTCGCTTTTCTCGATGAAAGGGAGCGTCAGGTTTCCACCTTTTTAGGCAATGGCATTACCCTTCCGCACCTGCCGAAATCCGCGACCCATATCATCCTCAAAACCGGAATAGAGATATTTCAGTTCCCGGACGGGGTCATCTGGGACAGAAGCAACGTCATGTTTATCGCTATTGGCGTGATTGCCAAAGAGAAGGAACATATTGATGTTCTGAAGGACATCGCCTCTATTTTCAGTGATGAAATCATTGCGAATGCGCTGTCATTGATCTCCAGCAAGCAGGACTTTTTGACGATACTCCAACAACACCGCTAGCCCTAACGTTTGATCGTCATCTGACCTCTCCGCCGCTGATGAAAGGGCCTCTCATCAGCGGCCATTGCTGCCGGGCAAAAGCAGTGGGCGCGCTATTTTCGCAACCATTTGCCATTCAGTCCCTGAACATATTCACCGGGCTGCGCCCGGGAGACCAGTTTTTGTCCGGCCATTTTCGCCACCTCATCAACCGGCAGGTTATTATCATCCGCCAGTTGTTGATAGCTTTCACTCCTCGCCGCATTGATCCGTTTGACCAGATCCAGCGTTTCTTTGTCCTGACGCAGCGGCGCCAGATAGCCATCCCACGTTTCACCGACCCGACCTTGCTCCCGCGCCTCGCCTAGCGTCAGCGCCAGTGCCGATGAACTGAGGAGGCCAAGCGCCAACGCCGCCGTTAACAGTCGTTTTCTCATCGCCACCTCAGAATAGATCGCTACGCGACTTCAGTAATGCTTCAACATCCTTATCCACTTTGATATGAATCTCGTGCTCAATTTTGACATTCATATTAATGGTGATCGGCTCTTTTGACGCCGCGATTTCAATGCGCGGGGTACAGCCTGCCAGCAGCATCGTCATCAGTACCGGCGTTAGCAATTTCATCATTGTTGTTCCTTACACTTTTTACTGTCCGTACAGCTGCGCACGGGGAGCACGGCATTTTGCTCAAACCATGCCTGTAAATTGTCGCCAAAACGTAAACTGCGCCACAGGTCAAAAATATTCTCTTGATGAGAATAGTTTAAATGCACCGTATTACTCTGCTCCCCGACGCGGCTGGTTCCGCTGATGGTTGCCTTCAGCGTCAGCATGCCCAAATTATCGAGATCGATGCGCGTCCATGAGCGGGAGATCTCCATATAGCGCAGCCAGTTAATCGCCGCGCCGGCGGAAATATTGTCGTTGACCATCGCATCCGCCATATCCTTATCAAGACGTAAGGTCATCGGTCCCGGGTTACCCAGCCAGCCGTCTTTAATGATCCATTTGTCATTGTTCAGCCACAGCGGCAGCGCGCCGTTAAAGGCGCCAGACATGGCAAACTGCTTGATATTTATCGCGCTCACCAGTTCACTGCTGGAGATGTGCTGTAAACGCAGTAGCGCCGGGTCATGCTGCGGCATCCGCAGCTGCTGCATGGTCACCTTACCCCCAAGAATATCCACGCTGACGTTGCTCAGTTGCAGCGGTTCGCTCTCGCTCCAGGGCCAGGAGCCCTGCAGATCCGCCGAGAGGTTTTTCGCCGTCACCTGGTTGACGACTTCGCCTATACGCAACGATACCGGACGCCGGGTCCCCAGTCGCCAGGTCCCCTGACTAAAGCGGAAAGGCAGAACAAAATCTACGCCATTAATCTGATTGTCAGGCATCCAGGCGCTGCCGCCTTTTAAGACGCCGTGACCGCCGGCTTCAAAACCCTGGTCTGCCGCCGCAGAGAAAGCCACCTGAGCATACAAAATGCCTTCACGCAGGTTCATTTTCCAGTCTGGCGGCACCAGCGGCTGAAACACGGTTAACGACTGTTTCGGCCACCAGGCCTGGCCCCGCAGACGTTCACCATCCCAACGCCCGGTGACCCGCACGGGACCGATCTTATTGGCGTGGAGCGTCCCGTTGAACTGAAACCAGGTGGGATCCCGTCCGTCGATCTTGAACTTTAAGGTGGAGGGAGGAAGTTCGCTGCCGCTGCTAAAGCTGGTTTTCCCCGCGTCCAACGATAGCGCGCCGGTCAGTTTAGGGTGCTGTTCGCCGCGCATCCAGTGAACGGGTTCGTCTAAGGTTAACCGCGGTGTGCTGACCAGCATCGTGCCGTACTGTAGCTTATCGAAGCCCGTCGACAGGCTGTTCAGTACAATCGAATTGTCCATCCACGCCCCGGCCCCTTTGACGTCCCACTTCGCCTGCATCGGCGTGAAGCGGCCCTCTCCCCAGTAACGCCACTGCCAGCGGCCGCTATCGGGCATAAAGTTGTCGGCCTGACCGTCAAGATGCAGCGTGAAGTCGCCCATTTGCTGTTCGTGGGCGCGCAGAATGGCCTGTAGACGACCGTCTATGCCCTGCTGAGTAACCTTTACTCCGGCCAGCGGCAGACGAACTTCATCAATATTGAGCGAATCAATGACCCGTCCGCGGGAACGCAGCAGCGCACCGGGATGGAACGTCAACGCCGGCGCGGTCAGCGCTCCGCTCAGGTTCGCCGGCAGCACGGCATACACAATCAGATCGCCGAGCTTGGCTTCGCCCGTTAACTGCAACGGCATGTCGCTGTTGTCCATGCTCAGTTTGCCAGGACCGATCGTCAGCACGGCGTTCCCCTTCCCGGCATCCCCGTGGGTAAGAACGTTGAGACGACCACTGACCTGCATCTGCTCGGTACCCTGTTGCCAGTTGCCCACCGAAAGTGCGACGCGGCCACTTAGCGGATACCCGGCATATTCGGTACTCCAGCGGCCATCGCTGATAGCAATACGGTCCGGGGTGATTTCCCAGGGCAAATCGAGCATCGGCTGAACATCGCCGCGCGGCGTAACCAGCAGCTGTCCACGGTTTTTCTGCCACTCCAGTTCCGCATCAACCAGCCCTGCCGTCTGCGGGAATTCGAGCGTGGCAGTCAGATGGCCATCGACCGGCAAACCGTCCGGCACCAGCGGCATATGAAACTCGCCCACCAGTTGCACCGGCGCCTGTCCTTCGATCAGTTGCGCGGAAAAGTCGCTCACCGTCAGCGCCTGGCCACGCAGGCGCGCCTGGAGTGTCAGCTCTTTACCGCTGTAGCTGATATCCTGCTGCTGCGGAGTTAAGGACATGACCAGCCGCCCCTGCCACTTTTCCCACGGTGAGAGACGCAGGTTCTCAATCGTTAACCAGCTATAGGGGAGCATGGACTGCCATTCCGCCAGCGTGCGCGGCGCGCCGGACGCCGGTTCGCTTTCAGGCAGCTTGCTCAGGCAGGCGCTGTTGATATCAAGTTCGTCAACCTGCAACCGCCAGCGGCTGGGATGGGAGAGCCGGGCGTTGGTTATCCGGGCCAGCTCGCAGTCGCCAACCAGATAGCGTAAATCGGGAATGCGCAGCGCAGAACGCGTCAGGCGCGGACTGTCATGCAGCGCAATGCGGGTTCCCTCAGGCAGCCAGATCCCTGCCAGGGTAGGAACCCAATGGGTAAGCGTCGACAACAAGGCCAGCGGTAGCAGAATGAATGCTAACAATAGCGCGATGGCGGCTTTATATTTACCCTTCATGGGCAGTTAATATCCTGATTCAACAAAAGTAAAAGCCGAAAGTGGCGTGTATTGTGGCACGTTCGACCAGTGAGTGAAAGTTTCTATCCTGCCTAAGAATAGTTGCTGCGACATCATCGTTAGGGTGAATTTTTGCCATTCGCTTATTTAACCGCCATTTAGCCAGCCCCTGTCACACTCGCCGGAATCGATCAACCAAGTAGGGGGATCTCGTGGAATTTTTGGTTTCACTTATGGACTATGCCCAGCGCCACTATTCATTCCTGCTGCTGCTGGTCTTCCTGCTGACCTTCAGCAAATCCTGTGCTCTGATTTCCCTGGTGGTGCCAGGCACATCCGGACTGCTGATGCTCGGCCCGCTCGCCTCCGCCAGCCTGAATCACTTCTTATTTATGTGGCTCAGCGCCAGTCTGGGGGCAATCGGCGGATTCTGGATCTCCTGGTGGCTGGGGCAGCGCCACCAGCATCGTCTGCTACGGCTTCGCTGGCTGCGTGGCGAGCGACTGGCTCGTAGCCTGGCATTTCTCCATCACCACGGCGAATGGGCGGTATTTTTCGGACGTTTTCTCTCTCCGCTTCGCGCCACCCTTCCGCTGGTCAGTGGCGTCAGCGGCACCCCATTCTGGCGTTTTCAACTGGCCAATGTCAGCTCGGGGCTTCTCTGGCCGCTGCTCCTGCTGGCTCCCGGTGCTTTCAGCTTCAGTTTTTGGTAAAATACATTGTGTTTTAAAGAGATACCTCAACCCAGCGATATGCTCTAGAATTAATGTTATATCCGCCAGGTTAAAATATTTTTTAAAATTTGTACGATTATTTTAAATATGCTACCGTGACGGTATAATCACTGGAGAAAAGTCTTATGAAAATCGCTGTGTATAGTACAAAGCAGTACGATAAAAAGTACCTTCAGCATGTTAATAATACATATGGCTTTGAACTCGAATTTTTCGACTTCCTGTTAACTGAAAAAACCGCGAAAACGGCCAACGGTTGTGAAGCCGTGTGCATATTTGTCAACGATGACGGCAGCCGCCCGGTCCTGGAAGAGCTAAAAGCACACGGCGTGAAGTACATCGCCCTGCGTTGCGCCGGCTTTAACAATGTCGATCTGGATGCGGCCAAAGAGCTGGGTCTGCGCGTTGTCCGCGTTCCCGCCTATTCGCCGGAGGCCGTGGCTGAACACGCTGTCGGCATGATGATGTCGTTGAACCGCCGCATTCACCGCGCCTACCAACGTACCCGCGATGCTAACTTCTCACTGGAAGGCTTAACCGGCTTTACCATGCACGGTAAAACCGCCGGGGTGATCGGGACCGGCAAAATCGGCGTTGCCGCGCTGCGTATTCTGAAAGGGTTTGGCATGCGCCTGCTGGCGTTCGATCCCTATCCAAGCGCCGCAGCGCTGGATATTGGCGTGGAATATGTCGATTTGCCGACGCTGTATGCCCAGTCCGATGTTATCTCTCTGCACTGTCCGTTGACGGAAGAGAACTACCATCTGCTGAATCATGCGGCATTTGCGCAAATGAAAGACGGTGTGATGGTGATCAACACCAGTCGCGGAGCGTTGATTGATTCTCAGGCGGCGATCGATGCGCTGAAACACCAGAAAATCGGGGCGCTGGGTATGGACGTATATGAGAACGAGCGCGATCTGTTCTTCGAAGACAAGTCCAATGACGTGATTCAGGATGACGTCTTCCGTCGCCTCTCTGCTTGCCATAACGTATTGTTCACCGGGCACCAGGCATTCCTCACCGCCGAAGCGCTGATCAGCATTTCGCAAACGACCCTGGATAACCTGCGCCAGGTCGATGCTGGCGAAACCTGCCCGAACGCGCTGGTCTGATCGTTCTTCCCCTTTTGTGCCCTCCTTCCACGGGGGGCACATTCAGATAACCCCCACAGAAATTGCCTGCAGTAAAGTTAAACTGTGCGTATTTAACAGATGTGATAAATAGTTTTGGAGGAAAAATGAACAAGTATGCTGCACTGCTGGCGGCAGGAGTACTGTTATCTGGCTGCGTCTACAACAGCAAGGTCTCCACCGGCGCGGAGCAACTTCAGCACCATCGTTTCGTCCTGACCAGCGTGAATGGCCAGGCCCTGAAGGCGGGAACCAAACCGCTAGAGCTGAGTTTTGGCGAAGATATGTATGTGTCAGGGAATATGTGCAACCACTTTAGCGGTAAAGGCAAAATCAACGGCGGCGAGCTGAAGGTCAAAACGCTGGCGATGACCCGTATGCTGTGCACCGATTCTCAGCTGAATACGCTGGATAATGGGCTGAGCAAAATGCTGCATGATGGCGCACAGGTTGATCTGACGGAAAATCAGTTGACGCTGGCCACTGCCGATCGGACCCTGGTGTATAAACTCGCCGACCTGGTTAACTAGTAGTTACCGCAGTTTCCACCCGCTAACGCCTGCTCGCTGCAGCGCTTGCCGTTAGGTAACGCGCACATGCCGATCGTCGAACCGTCAAGCTGTCGTGCCACGGACAATGAGCCGCCAATCATCGCGCAGTTCGCCTGCCCTGAGCTGCTCATCGCGGCACGCATTCCCGGCGACACGTGTGCCGCTGTCGCCTGTTGAACAGGTTCGCTACTACAGGCCGACAATAATAACGCGGCACACCCTACTAAAAACGCAGCTCGCATCGTCTCTCCCCTCAGATATATCTTAAAATGAACAAGCCTAGGGATAATAGGCAGCTCAGCGCGCCGCGTCGAGAGGCGAAGTACGTATTTATGCGTCTTGTTAACATTTTTTAGCAAATTTTCCGCCCAAATGTTGATCTCGTCGGGGGCTAACCCGTTTCCAGAAAACGCGTCGAAGATGAGCGGCTATCGTAGAGACCCGCAGCGTGAATTTTGTTGTGAAGCCGATCATGTTTTAAAAAAGGTTGTTGACTTAATCAACTGCTGAAAATAGCTTACGACACTATGATAACGATTTCATAAATTCATATGGCAACGATAAAAGACGTAGCAGAAAAAGCAGGACTATCCGTCACGACGGTCTCCCGCTTCCTGAATAATCATCCCTATATCTCCGATGATAAAAAAGAGAAGATTCTGGCGGCAATGAAGGCGCTTGATTACGAGCCGAGTACTGTTGCCCAGCAGATGCGTGGGGTAAAAACATACCGTATCGGCGTGCTTATCTCGCGGATCACTAACCCGTTTTTCGCAAGCCTGGTCGACGCGCTGGAGGTCACCGCGCGCAAAAACGGCTATTCGGTACTGATCGTGCAAAACCACGACAGCGCGGGTGAAGAAAAGAATTGCCTCGATCTGCTGAAGAAGAAAATTATCGATGGCCTTATTTTATGCGCCGTCGAAAACGATAAAAATGTGCTGGAAAAATATCAGCAATATGGCCCGATCCTGCTGTGTAATACCAGCGTTGATAATATCAGCCTGCCGGTAGTAAAAGTTGACGATCGCCAGGCGACCTATAACGCTGTGATGTACCTGATTAACAAAGGCTATAAAAAAATCGCCTACTCCACCGGCGGCGCGTTTCAACAAAAAGGTCACGGCAGCAGAAGAAATAACGGCTTTAGTGAAGCCATGCAGGCGGGCAAGCTGACTATTGATCCCGCGCTGATTTTCCGCCAGATGCATACCTATAAAGACGGGCAGCGTCTTGCCGATAACATTATGCAGATGGATATCGATAAACGTCCCGATGCCATCTTTGCCGGCAGTGACGAGGTGGCGTGCGGTTTAATTGCCAATCTGACCGCCAGGGGTATTAAGGTTCCGACCGATCTTGCGGTAATGGGTTTCGATAATTTACCGATCGCGGAAATGATTAACGTCCCTCTCACCACCGTCAGCCAGCCTGTGGAGCAGCTGGGGCGAATTTCGATTGAGCGTCTGCTTTCGCTCATTAACGGCACGCGTTATCAGTACGATGAAAAAGATCTGCAATCTGAATTGATTATCAGAGCGTCCGCTTAATTTTTTTATCTCAATATGGTATCGATTTCATATCAAGGAGAAGTTATGAATATTCCCCGGCAATCCGCATGGTGGAAGGAATCTGTCATCTATCAGATCTATCCAAAGAGTTTTTATGACAGCAACAATGATGGGGTCGGCGACATTCGCGGCATCATCGAGAAACTGCCTTATCTCAAGACGCTAGGTATCACTGTGATTTGGGTATCACCGTTCTATCGCTCGCCGATGGCGGATAACGGATACGATATTGCCGATTATTTTGCTGTGAACCCTGACTTTGGCAGCATGGAGGATGTCGATGAACTGATCGCCCGGTCGGGAGAAATGGGCATAAAAGTGATGATTGATCTGGTCGTCAATCATACCAGCGACGAGCACGCCTGGTTTCAGCAGGCGCTGGCAAATCCTAATTCACCCTATCGCGACTATTACATCTTTAAACCCGAGGTTAACGGCGCACCACCCAATAACTGGCGTTCCATTTTTGGCGGTAGCGCGTGGGAAAAAGTCCCCGGCGAAGCGATGTACTACCTCCATGTTTTCCATAAAAAGCAACCTGACCTGAACTGGGAAAATCCGGCATTACGTGAAAATATCTATGCAATGATTAACTGGTGGCTGAATAAAGGGATCGCGGGTTTTCGCATCGATGCAATCACCTTTATCAAAAAGGACCAGGATTTCGGCTCTCTTCCGGCGGATGGTATCGATGGCCTCGTCTCCATCAAAAATAAAACCCGTAACAGACCGGGAATTGAGATTTTCCTGAACGAGCTAAAAGAAAAAACCTTCAGAAAATATCATTGCGTAACCGTTGGGGAAGCGCCTGGCGTGCCGCTGGATGAGTACGAGCGCTTTATCGGGCCCGAAGGATATTTCGACATGATCTTTGATTTTCATGCCGCCGATATCGACGTGGAAAATGGTTCTGAATGGTTCCGGCAATGCGACTGGGGTGTCAAAGAGTTCAGAGAAACCCTGTTCGCCAGTCAGCTTGCGTTTATCCGCGCGGGATGGGGTACCTCGTTTATCGAAAATCATGACCAGCCTCGCGCTCTGTCTAAGCTGGTCAAGGACGTTAACTACCAGAATGACACCGGCGCCATGGCGCTGGCGGCGATGTACTTTTTTATGCACGGCACGCCTTTTATCTATCAGGGGCAGGAGCTGGGGATGAAAAACTTCAGCCGCACAGATATTAGCGAATTTGATGATATTTCCAGCCTCGACAACTACTCCCGTTCTCTGGCGGAAGGCTTTAGTGCAGATGAGGCAATGGCGTTTATTAACCAACGTTCGCGGGATAATGCGCGCACGCCATTTCCGTGGTCCAACGGCAGCAACGGCGGGTTTAATCAAGGGGCTAAACCGTGGCTGGCGTTTACATCCGACGATTTTTCGCTGAATGCGCAAGAGCAGACCTCGCGGGAAAACTCCGTTTTTTCGTTTTATCAGCGCATGATTGCCTTGAGAAATATCGCGTTTCCCGAGACGCTTATTTATGGCCAGTTTACACCGCTGAACAACGTTGCCGATGACATTATCGCTTATGAGCGATGTTCCGCCGACGCGCGTATTCTGTGCATCACTAATCTGAGCAGCAAAGCGCAGCCGTTTGCCTTACCTGACGGCGAAATTTTACTCAGCAATAACGACAATATGACTTCTCCGTTGCAACCCTACCAGACCCTTCTCATTAAGGTACATGCTAAAAATGAGCAAATATAAAAATATCGCTGCTGATATCGTCAATACGATTGGCAAGGATAACATCGCTTCGGCGACCCACTGTGCGACACGTTTGCGCTTACAGGTAAAGGATCGCCAGAGTATTGATGATGAAAAAATACGTAATATTAGTGAAGTGAAAGGTGTCTTTTACCATTCCGGCCAGTATCAGACCATCCTGGGTACCGGCATCGTCAATAAAGTTTATCAGGCATTTATGGCCGAATTTCAGGTGGCGGAGGTCAGTAAAGACGAAATGACCCGACAGCACGCCGGGAGACTACAGCGAGGGATCAGAAACCTTTCTGACGTCTTTGTTCCCATCGTGCCGATACTGGGTGCCACCGGGCTGTTTCTGGGGCTGAAAGGGGTCATGTTTAATGATACCGTGCTGTCTCTTTTTGGCAGTAGCGTGCAGGATATTCCCGTTTATCTCAAGACCCTGACGACGGTACTGTGCGACACCGCGTTTGCTTTTCTCGCCGCATTTATTTGTTGGTCGGCCTTCAAGAAATTTGGCGGCACGCCGATTATCGGCTTTCTCATTGGCCTGATGCTGGTCTCTCCGGCACTCCCCAATGCCTATGACGTGGCGTATGGACATACCTCG